>JAUXTZ010000100.1 GCA_030681095.1 Burkholderiales bacterium | reverse complement strand
TTTAACAATATGCTAGCGGAGGCAGCACGCATGACCACCGCCTACCTCACCCACCCCGATTGCCTACGGCATGACATGGGCAGTCAACATCCCGAACAGCCAGCGCGGCTTACTGCAATAGAAGCCGCGCTGCATGCGGCGGGGCTATTTGAAAACCTGCATCGTCTCGAAGCACGCTCTGCCACGCGCGAGCAGTTGCTACGCGCACATGACGCTTCCTACCTCGATGAAATCGAACGCATTGCGCCCCAAAGCGGGCTGGCCTTTCTCGATCCCGATACCACCATGAATTCTTATTCCCTGTCCGCCGCGCTGCATGCGGCGGGCGCGTTAACGCAGGCGGTGGATTGCGTGATGCAAGGCTGTGCGGCCAATGCCTTCTGCGCCGTGCGCCCGCCCGGCCATCACGCCCTGCGCAACCGCGCCATGGGATTTTGCATTTATAACAACGTGGCGATTGGCACCCTGCATGCGCTGGAGTCACACGGATTACAGCGCGTGGCCATTGTCGACTTTGATGTGCATCACGGCAACGGCACCGAAGACATCTTTCACGATGATCCGCGCGTGATGCTGTGCTCAAGCTTTCAGCATCCCTACTATCCGTTCAGCGGTGCGGATTCAGGCAACGAACACATCATCCCCATGCCCCTCGCAGCAGGATCAGGCGGTAAAGAATTTCGCAGCGCGTGGTTAGCGCAAGGACTGCCCGCGCTGGAGCGCTTTCAACCCCAAATGATTTTCTTCTCCGCCGGTTTCGACGCGCACCGCGACGACCCGCTGGCGGGGTTTATGCTTCTAGAAACAGATTTCGCCTGGATCACCGAACAAGTGATGCACATCGCGGACCGTTGCGCACAGGGGCGGGTGGTTTCTACCCTAGAGGGCGGCTACGAACTCGAAGCGCTCGGGCTCAGTGTGGTGGCGCATATCCATGCACTGAGCAAGCTTCGCGGGAATGACAGCGCTAATAATTTTCCTGATTAGCCACGAAGTTCAGCAAGTTGTAGCCCACCGTGTTGCTCCCTCCCATATCCATCACACTCATCAGGACAGCGGGCCCGTGTAGCGCCGGCTTCCAGCCGGCATGCAAGCAGGATGCTTGCGCTACAAAACCCGGCTCAGTCCTCCCACAAGAGGAGGGGACTGCTGAACTTTGTGGCTAATCAAGATAATTTTTGATTAACGCGTATAGAAGTAGAAGTAAGCGAACCACGTTCATAGAATGTGGTTCGCTTACTCTAAGCTACTGAGCCACCTGTTGACGCTGATACTCCCTACGTTTCATTTCGAGGTATTCATCTCGTTCGATTTCATGCAGTTGGCGGGCGTACTGCTCAGTGTCGTTATACCAATGCTGCAACCGTTTCTCTAACTGATCCTTGGGCGGTGTGGCCAACGCGGCAAGATACGCATCGATCGCCAAGTAATAGCGCATGGTATTGCGTTCCACCACGCCGCGTACCCCTTGAATATAACTAGGCTGGCCATTGGGCAGTTTACCCGTGACGGTAAACCCGACCTTACCCCTGCCGATTGTTGCCAGGTAGGCTTGCATGGCAAGGCGGTCAGTTAAACCAAAGGCATAGGCATAAGTGACATGCAGAAAGCTGCGCCCATCTTTAAGCGATGTGGCTTCAATCCAGATGCGATAGTCATGAGTACTCAGGGGGCCGTTTTCAGCATTGAGTTCCAGTGCGAAATAATCCGGCGTCGTGATCACCTCGCGATAGTTGAACTCGAGACGATAGGCATCCGCCAGCGGCTGATAGTATTTCCTACCGAGATTTACGGTGAGGGCAGTGCCGGCCTTGTTGCTGGAAGCATGACAATATTTGACATTAAGGTGCAGTATAAGCACATCACACCAATGCGCCGGGTTGTTGAGCGCCGCGCTAACGGTGGCAAACGGGTAATCGGCCACGGCATAGATTTCGCCCTGCGAATCGTTCGAGGATTCCGTAGAATTTAGATAGAGCGCACGTTGAAACTGATTGTTCAATAGCTGCTTGCCCAATTCCGTGTGCTTGGCACGTAGCGGTTGGGCGGACATATCTGGCTCGGTGGCAAAGGACTTCCCGGCGCCGAACCCTACGCCGCAGATAAGCACAAAAGCTGGCATCCATCGCCACGATCTTGCCTTGAATGCTTGGCTAAAGCGCATACGCGTCCATAGTAAATGAGCATTGATCGCCAGTTTCCAACGCATCGCCTCGCAAGTGCCTAACATTCAGCTTAAAACCGCTCATGCGGCATCAAATAACGCCATTGTCCCAGCGGCAATTTGGCCATCGACACGCGCCCGAGCCGGATGCGTTTCATGCCCAGCACCTGTAGCCCGACCTTTTCACACATATGTGCGATCTGGCCGGCTTGCACCCCCTTGAGTGCAAAGCGCAGCCGGGTTTCGTTTTGCCAGCTCACCTTGATCGGGGCCAGTGCCCGGCCATTAAAACTGAGCCCGTGGTTGAGACGCTTAAGCCCATCGGGAGCGATTTCACCCGCGACCTCCACCACATATTCTTGCTCGATCTTGGCGGCATCGTCGATCAGCTTGCGCGCCACGCGCCAGTCTTGGGTAAACACCAACAAGCCGCTCGCATTGGGCTCTAATGGGGTGCACTGCGTCAGCCGAACAAAGTGTTGCTTGAGCACGTGGATGCCGGAAGCGTCGTCCGCCGCCCGCGTATCGGCGCAAATCTGCGTCCCAGCATTCGAGCCAGGCGCTTGGTGAAACAAAATAGTCTCCGGCTCAAGCGGTGTGAGACTCGCATCGGGGTGGAGCGTCACCTGCTGCTGCGACACCATGAACTGCGGCTCTTCCACCACTTGCCCATCCACCATGACCCAGCCGCCCGCGATATAAAGCTCGGCCTCGCGGCGCGAGCAGGCGACTAATTCGACAAGGCGTTTGGCGAGACGGATGGGGTCTGACATGAGTGGTGCCGCATGAAATCAAAGAGCGATCATTGTAAACGCTCAAGACTGGCGATCAGGCAGTAAAATGAAAACATGGACGCCACTAAAAAACCGGCAAGCCGCCCCAGCTTGAACGGCATCACCCTGGAGATGATCGTCACCCAACTATCCGAACGCCTAGGCTGGGATACGATGGCTGCCGCCGTGCCCGTGCGCTGTTTCACGCACGACCCCAGCATCAAATCCAGTTTGAAATTTTTACGCAGGACGCCGTGGGCGCGGAAGAAAGTGGAGGAGTTGTATTTGCAGCAAGCTCAAGCGCTCCTTAAATCTGATTCTTCGCGTGGGGATAGCTGACTATTGCATCTGGCGGCATGGTGCCAGAAGTAGGCAATCGTGTATTTCCCCTATAGCAGGCACTCGATCCACGATCCGTATTATTATTGCATATGCGGACAGACAACCTCAGAGCACCAACAATGAATCAATCAGTTTTTGCGCATCAGCATGTTTTAAAAAATTTAATAGTACTGACCGATGGGTCTGGTGAATAACCGTTAGGGGCCTGCAACTCATGGTTTTCAGTACCGTGCACCAGCTCGAAATGCCGGACAACTTCCCTGCGGACGCGATGGTTGCGTTCATGGCAGCTGCTCAAAGCATCGTGCTAACTCCAATAAAGTCTGAAGCGTGGAAGGAACTCGGCGGCGCATCCAATCTCATCGGCTGGCGGTTTCGGGGCTGCAACGACTATATGCACCAATACCTCGATTCTTGGAAAGTACATGGCGCAAATGTCTCCTTTGAGGAGATATACCTGCGGGAACGTGCCCTGTTCGGAATGTTCACCGCAGGTGTCTCTTGCATCGAGAGTACCTGCTATGCACTCAATGCTTTGGCCAGCCACCCCAAGTTGCTTGGCCTGCCATTCGGCGAACCCGAGCAACGGCGCTGCAATCCCACTCGGCTCAAAGAAACTTTGTCGAAGCACCCTCAAGCACTAGTATTGGTTGCCACGCTCACCGCGCTCACCAGTTCAACGGAGTGGGTCCTCTGGGTCGATCTACGCAACCGAATGGCGCATCGTTCCAATCTGCCACGCATCATCAATGCTGCCGTTGGTTCAGCACCACCGCCTGCGAAGGCGCTGCTCTTTGCAGCCACGTCAAGCACGCCAGCCTTTGAGGCCGACCTATCTCACCTTGAGGTCATGTTTGCGTGGCTGGCAAGCTCCCTTCGCAATCTTCTCGTAGACGGGGCAGCCTTTGCAAGCCGCCCAGAACCTTCCATCGAGCAGCCCGCGTAGGGCGAAATAACCAAAGGACATTGCGCCGAATTTCTGACGGCTGCATCCGGTGCAATATTGATTGCGCCCTACTTGGGACGACACTTGGCGCAATAACGATTGCGCCCTACACGGATGCCGTTATTGCTTCCGACTCTTTGA
>JAUXTZ010000054.1 GCA_030681095.1 Burkholderiales bacterium | reverse complement strand
CCGGTAGAAGGCATCTGGTCGGTGCATATCAGCGAGCGCGATTGTCCGCTGATGTTCACCAACGGCAAGGGCGCAACCAAGCTGGCGGCACTGGCGAGCGCGTTGGGCGAGTTTTTCGAGCGCCTCTCCTGCAACTATTTTTGGACGCATTATTATCTGGGTGAGGCGATTGCCAATCGCGATTTCACCCACTACCCACGCGAGCAATGGTTTAAGCATGACGATGACGGCGCTTGGCCAGATGCATTACTCACGCCAGAACTGCATAAGTTCTACAACCCAGAAGGCGCGGTCGACGCCAGTGCGCTGGTAGACCTTAACTCCGGCAACGCCGAGCGCGGCATTTGCGCGCTGCCCTACATCCGCGAACGCGACGGCGCCAGCGTGTGGTTCCCGGTCAACATCATCGGTAACTTGTACGTCAGCAACGGCATGTCGGCGGGCAACACGCGCAACGAAGCGCGTACGCAGGCGCTGTCGGACATCTTCGAGCGTTACGTCAAATTCCGCATCATTGCCGAAGGCCTATGCCTGCCGGATGTGCCGGAGGACGTCATCGCGCGCTATCCGCGTATCGCGGCGGGGGTCAGCGCACTGCGCGCCGCCGGCTTCGGCATCCTGGTCAAAGACGCGTCCTTGGGTGGGCAATATCCGGTGATGAACGTGACCTTGCTCAACCCGCACGACCAGGGTTGTTTCTCTAGCTTCGGCGCGCACCCGCGCTTTGAAATCGCCCTGGAGCGCGCCCTGACCGAGTTGCTGCAAGGCCGTGCGCTGGATGCGCTTGGCGGCTTTCCCGAGCCGGGCTTCGATCTGGATGAAATCGCCCACGCACAGAATCTGGAAATTCACTTCGTCGACTCCAGCGGCATCATCAGCTGGAATTTCCTCCGCGACACGCCGGATTTCGCATTCAGCGATTGGAATTTCAGCAACACCACTGAAGAAGACTATGCCTGGTCGGTTGCGCGCATCCACGCCGAAGGGCGCGACATCTACGTCGCCGACTACACCCACCTAGGCGTCTACGCCTGTCGCATCTTCGTGCCCGGCATGTCCGAGATCTATCCGATCGACGATCTGGAATTTGAAAACAACAGCGTCGGCAACGACATCCGTTCCCCGATCCTGCACCTATCGGATTTGGACGACGACGAATGCAAAGACCTGCTGGAGACACTGAATGAACTCGGCCTTGCCGATCAGCGTCCGGTTGCGGCCTTGATCGGCCTCGCACCCGATGCCGGCTCGCTGTGGAAAGACTTGCGTGTGGGTGAACTTAAACTTCTGCTGGCGCTGGCTATCGGCGACGAACAAGCCACCCGCGAAGGATGCGACTGGGCGCGTCATTTTGCGCAGTTGAATGAGCAGCGCCGCCGCGTTTACCTGTGCATCGAAAGCCTGCTGAATCTGAATGATGCGGCCCCCTACACCAACGCCCTGCAACAACTCTACGGCGCGGACACGCTGCAACAAGCAAAAGCGCTGCTCAACAAAGAGCAGCGTTTCTTCGGCCTGCACTCGCCGGGGCTGGCGCTACAGGGTTGCGACATGCACCAACGACTGCTCGCCGCCTATGGCAAGCTGCACGCGCATTAGACGAATAAATCGAGTCTGACCCTGAGGTCTTGCTGAGGTCTCCCCGGCCTTGTTGAAATGCTAAGGCTCACACACAAACTGAAAGCTTGTGACCTTTGCATACGAATTTTCTTTCGGGTATTCCTCTCCAGCGGTCGTGACCCGCAGGCTGTTGCCGTAAGCATCCTTAAATAGGAAGGCGCAGGGGGAAATTCCCGTACCTGCACAAGCTTCGACTTCAAAGTAACCTTTTCCCCAGAACAGGGCGCCATTGCCGGATGAAATGTCAGGGTCTGTTTTTGCGTCGTTAAACGACTTGGTTTGAAGTGGTTGCCATCCAGCAGACAAAAGAGCCTTTCTTGCCTTGTGGTAAGTAAACTCGGTCACCGAGGGAAGTTTGGCGTGCTTGGTTGGTTTACAAGTTTTCTCCGCCGCGAACGCACTGCTGGTGGCGAAAATAACCAAAACTAGATGGAACCAAAGTTTTTTCATCGTTTCTCCACGAAAGTACAAGACCTCAGATGTTTAGGGTAGATGTGAGCACAGCTTTTGACCATTGGCATGAAATCATCTTTGCGGCTTAAAGTATTTTTTAAATCTAGCCTTTATTCCGTAGTCTAAGGTGGCATATTCACTTGGGCAACGTGCCCCACGTTCTTTCGGGAGTTTTACAAAATTCGCAGCTGTTGCACCGCGAGCAGAATTCGCACCGTAGGCCCAACAAGCTAAATTGTAAATTCTCTGGTCGCTAAGGCTGTGTTCATCCGACATAAGTCGTTTAATTTGGTCTTGATTTGCCGATGTTACATTGCTGCTTTTAGCGAGCATTTGAAAAAACCAAATTGTTGGCAAAACAACGGGGATATCTCGTGGCTCAATAAAGTTTACTGCATAGTAAACTGCGAATTGATCTGCAACATCCTCTTCGCGGCCAGTAATGGGCACTCGATTTACACCAATAACAGCATGCCCAAGCTCATGAAAAAAGATACCCCAGATTGCGCCATCAATCGTTTTGGCGAACTCTATTCGATCCAACTTCATTGCGATTTCTGTATCAGCTTTTGCCTGAGCAGCCATAAGCTCAATCATTTCTAAGCAAAATACGATTGCCGAACGCTGAGGCGAAAAGAACGCGTTGGCCTTTCCGCATGACTCAAAACCAACCCCCAAATTTTGTCTGAGCCGCACTGAGGCAGTCGTAACTTGGGCCATTCGC
>JAUXTZ010000083.1 GCA_030681095.1 Burkholderiales bacterium | reverse complement strand
AGTGCGTCAGAATTTTGATATCTGGCCAGCGGCGTTTGATCTCGAAAAATACGCTGGGCCGGATGCACTCATGCCACCAAGTCAGTGAATAAACAATCAAATCCGGCTGTGAGGCTTCCACTTTTTGCAGCAGCCGTTCACCCATGGCTTTGTGCATATCCACGAACACCCTATCGGCGTACTGGCGTAACTCATGTTGATAGATGAACTCGTCATATTCATCGACGAAGCCCGATAACATGAAGGGTTTGAAGAGTTCGACATAGGTCGGCTCAAGCTTGTAGTGCAGGCGTTGTTGGTGATGCAGAAACAATATTCTCATGAATTTGACCGTATCTAGGGACTGTACCAAATTTTTCTCAAATTTCCCGAGGAGATGCCGATAACACTCTGTAGTTAAGAACGACTAACGGTCACCCAAGGCGAAACTTTAGCGGTAAGTGGCCACCGAACCACCGTAAGTCATTGAAATTGAGTGGATATGAAAAATATTATCATCCATAAAGCACCCTTGGAGGGGAGCTGTCCCAAAGTTTCGATCATCTTGCTCGACTGGGGCTGCCGAGAGCGCTTTCACCCCCTGGACTGGCTGACGACCCAGACCGTGGCGCGTGACCAGTACGAACTGATCTGGGTCGAACTATATGATCGTGTGGTACCGGAGGCGATGGAAAAGGCCGACTGGCTGATCACCTGCAACCAGACCGGCATGTATCACAAGCATAAGGGCTACAACATCGGCCTGCTGCAGGCGCGCGGTGACGTCATTACCGTGTGCGACAGCGATGCGGTGTTTCCGCCCGAATTCGTCGCCTCGATTATTGAGTCGTTCGAATTGAATACGCGCGAGGAACCCAGACCACTGGTGTTGAAGCACCACGAGCAGCGTTCCAACCATATCTATCCATGCAAGCTGGAAGTGATAGAAGACGTCTTGCGTTATGACTGGGTTGAGTTGTGGCCCAATGACGACGCTTGTGTGTCGGTGGCGAAGCGCGATGCCTTGGGCTTCGGTGGCTTCGACGAGGACGAATCGCTGCGCGGTTATATTTATGGCCCGTATGATTTGGGCTGGCGTATGGTTAATGCCGGCTTGCCCGAAGTGTGGCATGACAAGGTTTCTCTCTGGCACTTCGCGAATCCGCATTCCAACGCCAAGGAAAATAAGGAGACCTGGGGCGAGATTGCCCCCCCGCATAATGATTTTCACGCGCGCGATGCGGTGGAGGCATTTTCCACCGGTTGCTTGCTGCCGCTAACGATGAACACAGAAGTCCAAGTGCGGCGCATGGCACAGCGCCGTATTGGCACCGATTACGAGGCCAAGTTTTCGCGTATGGCTGACCGCGTGAGCCGCGTGGAACACCAGAGCCAATCCGCACAACAGATTGAACTTGACCGCTGGTATGAAAGCGAGAACCTGATCGCGGAGCCGTTGGTGACGGCGATCGTCTCAAGCTACAACGCTGAACGCTTCATGCGCGGTCTGCTGGAAGACCTCGAAGCACAGACCATAGCAGACAAGATTGAGATAGTCGTCATCGACTCCTATTCGCCGCAAGGCGAGGCCGCCATCGTGCGCGAGTTCCAGTTGCGCTACGCCAACATCCGCTTTATGCGCACCAGTCTGCGCGAGCAGTCGCACATTACGCTCAACCGTTGCATCAAAGCGGCGCGCGGCAAATACATCACACTCGCTTGTACCGATGACCGGCACTGCGTCGACGCTTTCGAGAAAATGGTTGCTGCGCTGGAAAATCATTTCGATAAAGCGTTGGTATACGCTGATATCGCGATCACTGAAAAAGAAAATCAAGTGATCGAATCGACCGATTTAAAGGGTTTCTACAAATGGCCTGATTACAACCGGCGCACCTTGTTCCAGGTGTGTTACATCGGGCCGCAAGCGATGTGGCGGCGCGATTTGCACGACAAATATGGTTATTTCGACGAAACATTCCTTTCCGCCGGCGATTATGAGCTGTGGCTGCGGTTCGCCGCCGCCGACGAGGAATTCCTCCATCTGCCCGAGGTACTGGGGCTGTATTTTCTCAACCCGCAAGGCAATGAGCATGGCCAGCGCGACACATCGAATAGGGAATCCGATATCGCCATTCGCCGCTACTGGAAGGCCGCGTGGGGCGAGCGGCCACCCTATGGCGGCAATTGCTTCGTTCCGGCTGAGCAAGGTAGCCATGCCGACGCCACCCAATTGCATCCACTTGGCGCGATGCCACTTGTCTCTATTATCGTGCCGACCCACGACCGGCCGGATTTTTTGAAGGATGCGCTGAATTCTATCTTGGCTCAGGACTATCCGCACTGGGAAGCAATCGTGGTGAACGACGGCGGGGTGGACGTTGAAAAAATCACTGCTACGCTCGATCCCCAAGGCCGCATCCGCCATCTCGCGCACAGCACCAATTTCGGCCAAGTCGCCGCCAAGAACACTGGCTTACGCGCAGCGCGCGGTGAAATCGTGTGTTACCTCGACGATGACGATAGATATCTGCCCAATCATCTGTCCACGATCGTGACGGCGATGCGTGGCACCAGCAATGCATTCGTTTATACCGACACCGACTATGTGCTGGAGGAAACGAAAGACGGCAAGCGCACTGAAATCGCGCGCGGCAA
Source organism: Burkholderiales bacterium (assembly GCA_030681095.1). Classification (GTDB taxonomy): domain Bacteria; phylum Pseudomonadota; class Gammaproteobacteria; order Burkholderiales; family Thiobacteraceae; genus RBG-16-58-11. The sequence goes on along the minus strand of JAUXTZ010000083.1, from coordinate 2,781 downwards.
CCCGCTCAAAGATATGGCGCACACCAAGGAGCAGTTGCGCATACGCAACTATATTCCGATCAATGTTTGGGCGCATCGGCGTGAATGCCTGAAAGTCACGGGCCTGTTCGACGAGAAGCTACCCTCGCTCGAGGATTGGGAATTCCTGCTGCGCATCGCACAGTTTTGGGAGCTGCACCATATTCCGTTGCGGACGGCGGAAGTGTGGCAACGCGCGCAAGTTGTCGATAACGTTTCGCGCAAGCAGATACATACCTTTCTGGAGGTGTTCAAACAGATTTACGCGCGCCACGAAGATGACGGCAACGAGTGCATCAAAATCGGCCGCAAGGAGATGATGCGCAACCTGGAATCAGCTAGCGCCGGCCAGCCCGTGACGCCTGCAGCCTCGCGCGAATCCGATTACCAGCGCTGGATCTATAAACACTCCTTGCAGGAAATCGACGCACAATTGTTTGCAGAGCGAATGACGCTCGTATGGAAACAGCGCCCGGTGTTTCAACTTGTGCTGATCTTGGAATCCGGCGAGGAGTCGCGCCTGGCGGATACGCTTGATTCTCTTGGATCCCAGCTCTATTCAGAATGGCGGCTGACAGTCATTGCTGGTTTTCCTGCCCCGGATGCGGTTTTTCATGAGCTACCCCAATTGTGTTGGATAGAAGCGAGTTCGGCCACCGATCGGGTGGCCGCTATCAATGCCCTGATTACCGGAGCAGACACGGGATGGCTTCTACTGGCGCCACCAGGTGCGGCACTTGAGCCGCATACTCTGATTCGCTGCGGTGATTACGTTAACTTGCATCCAGAATGGCGGCTTATTTATTTCGATGACGATCATGTCAACGCGACCGGAGGGCTCGCCGAACCGCGCTTTAAACCCGATTTTAATCTCGACCTACTGCGCTCAACGGACTATATCGGACCTTGCCTGCTTCGGGCCGATGCTTTGAGCGAGACAGGCGGATATTCGTGCTTGGCGCAGGTAGAAACCTACGATATGGCTCTGAGGGTGCTTGACCAGTACGGAGAACAGGCAATTGGTCATATCTCGGATGTTTTGCTGCACCTTCCCATCGCATGGAAGCCCATGGGCAACGAGGGGAATGCCCGTGAGGCCGTCAATCAGCACCTTGTCCGCCATGGAATCCAGGCCAGGGTGGACGAGGGTTTTGTGCCAGGCGCCCATCGTGTTGTCTACACGCGGGCGGGAGATCCTCTCGTTTCCATCATCATCCCCAATCGCGACAAACTTGAGTTCCTACAGTCCTGCGTGGAAAGTATTTTTGAAAAGACTAGTTATACCCATTTTGAAATTCTCATCGTGGACAATCAGAGCACCGACCCCGATGTACTTGATTACTACGAGGAATTGCGGCAGCGTTTTTCGGATCGGCTACGCGTGCTGTCTTTTGACGCCGAATTCAACTTCTCAGCCATGAATAACCTGGCCGCACGGCAAGCAAATGGCGAATATCTCCTGCTGTTGAATAACGATACGCAAATTGTGCAGAGTGAATGGCTCGAATGCCTGTTGTCCTATGGGCAACGTTCCGATGTCGGCATCGTTGGCCCGCGGCTGGTCTATCCAGAATCGGGAAAGCTCCAGCACGCTGGTGTGGTATTGGGCTTGAGCAGCATTGCTGATCATCCGTTCAACGGTGTCCTGTCTATTAGTGATCCCGGGTATATGAATCGTGCCCAGGTGGACCAGAACTATTCGGCCGTGACGGCCGCCTGCCTAATGGTACGTAGATCCCTGTATGAGCAAGTGGGGGGGATGGATGAGGAACGGCTCAAGGTGCTGTTCAACGATATCGATCTCTGCCTGAAGGTTCGCGAACTGGGCTACAAGATTGTGTGGACGCCCTATGCAACTGCCGTTCACCACGGATCAACCAGTATAAAGAGCGAGTCCACCGATTTGATGAAGCTGGCTTTGGGCAATGAGCGGGCGAAGCAGGAACGGGGCGTGATGATGGAGCGCTGGCTGCCGCAACTGGCGAATGACCCGGCGTATAACCGACACTTGAGTTTCAAACCACCTGGTTATCAGGTGGAAGGCACGGTAGTGATTGATTGGGATACCAACTTTCATGACCGGCCACGCATTCTTGGCTCACCCCTTTCCGGTGGTTCCGGCGAATACCGCGTAATCGCGCCGCTCCGCGCATTGAGCCGCGCGGGACTTGCGCAGTGTGATGTAGTGCAAGCGGGGACGATGTTCCAGACCCGGGTGTTGATGCCAGTGGAGATCGAGCGTGCTAAGCCAGACACACTGGTGCTGCATTCCGCGATTGATGATAAGCAAATGGAAGCGTTGGCGTTGTATCAGCAGTTCAACCAGGATGTGCTGCGCGTTTTGACGCTGGATGATCTATTGTCACAGGTGCCGAAAGATAATTCCTTTTATCGCTATTCCTATAAAGACGCTAAACCGCGCTTGCGCAAAGCGCTGGCTTTGTGCGATCGATTGATCGTGAGCACCGAGCCACTGGCCGCGCTTTGCCGTCCTATGATCGAGGATATCCATATCATTCCGAACCGGCTCGAAAGCAGTCAGTGGGGTAATTTAAATTCGCTGCGCCGCCAGGGTAAAAAACCACGCGTGGGCTGGGCTGGGGCGCAGCAACACAAAGGTGATTTGGCCTTGATCGTCGATGTGGTCAAGCAAACAGCGGCGGAAGTGGATTGGGTGTTTTTTGGCATGTGCCCGGACGAGTTGCGCCCTTATGTGAGCGAGTTCCACGATTTCGTATTGTCCTTCTACGACTACCCCGCCAA
>JAUXTZ010000078.1 GCA_030681095.1 Burkholderiales bacterium | reverse complement strand
CGCGCGGTGCGAGGGTCTGGAACAGTTGAAAGATCCGTTTGTGGTGCCGCACGTCGATGCCCGGGCCGTTGTCGCGCACGCTGAATTCCCAATCCTCGCCGGCGTCGGTGCAGTCGACGCGGATTTCGCCTTGCGGCTTGTCTAGGTATTTGATGGCATTGCTGAGCAGATTCTGGAACACCTGTTGGATGCGGGTTTTTTCCGCCCTGATCGTTGGCAGCACCCCGGCCACGGTGATGGCGATATGCTCCGGCGGCGCGAGTGAATCGATCACTTCGCGCAGCAGTTGATTCAGATCGACTTCGACCAGGGTTTCCCGAATGCGCCCGACGCGCGAATATTGCAAAATGCCGTCGATCAGTCCATCCAAGCGCCGCACGCGCTGGGTGATCAGACGCAGGTATTCGCGGCCTTCGTCGTCCAGCTTCGCAGCCTGGTCCGCGACCAGCCAATCGGCCAGTGAGCCGATGCCGCGCAGCGGCGCTTTCAAATCGTGCGAAACGACGTAGGCAAAGTTTTTCAATTCTTCGTTGGCGCCCTCCAACTCGCGGATCAGTTTTTCCTGGCGCGCCTCCGCCTGCTTGCGCTGGGTGATGTCGTGCACCAGACCGGTGAACAGGCGCCGCCCGCCCACGTGCATCTCGCTCACCGCCAACTCGATCGGGAAGGTCGTGCCGTCCTTGCGCTGCGCGACCACTTCGCGCCCAATGCCGATGATGCGTTTTTCTCCGGTGTCGCGATAGTGTTGCAGATAGCCGTCGTGTTCCTCATGGTAGGGCGAGGGCATCAGCAAGGAAACGTTTTTGCCTAGCACCTCCGCCGGCGCATAGCCGAACAGACGTTCGGCGGCCGGATTGAAGGAATCAATTGTGCCGCGCTCGTCGATGGTGATGATGGCGTCGACCGCGGTATCCACAATCGCGCGCAGCCGCTCGCTCTGCTCGGACAAGGCCTCTTCGGCGCGCTTGCGCCGCGTAATGTCGTGTACCGTGGTTAAGACTAGGCCGCCTTCGAGCGGGCTCAGGCTGACATCTGCGGCAAACTCCGTGCCGTCCCGACGCAGCCCGTAGAGATCGATCCCGGCGCCCATCACGCGGCTGACGGGATGCGCGGTGTAGTCGGTGCGCTGCGCGCAATGTGCCGCGCGGAAACGCGGGGGAATCAAACTTTCGATAGTGAGGCCGGATAAATCATCCGGAGCATAGCCGAACAAGTTTTCGAACGCGCGATTCGCGAAGAGAATGCGGCCGTCGGGGCCGGCGATGAACATCGCGTCTGCCGCCGAACCCAGCAACCAAAGCGGGTCTTTTCCTTCTAAAACCTTCACTAAATTTTTTCCCCGGCAACCGAGCAGATAATCATTATTTAGACTCGCGGGACGACCCGATTGGCCATGATAGGTGGGCGTACCGGGCTTGTATATAGCGCAGGCTACACAGCCCGGCGCCGGCGGCGCCACACCGCCGCGTAAACGATCAGGTTCAGCACCAGCACCGCCGCCCCCATAGCCGCCTGATCTCCCCGCGTCAGCGCATGCGGATAGAGCGTGGGCAGCAGATAGTGCTCGATGAAGCCGCCCCCAAAGCCGGCGGTGCCCGCCGCTTGGCGTAAGGCGTTTTCCAGCGGGGTAAGCGGACAAATCCAACCGGCAAACTCTATCGCCGCCCCCCACAACGCGGCGGGGAGATGCAGCCAAGCCATTTTTGACCAGCGCAACACCAATAACCCGCCGCCCACGACAAACAAAATGAACAGCAAATGCAGCAGCAACACGGCGTTAGCCAGTAAGTGGTATTCCATGTACTCACTATAGCGCCGTACAAAGCAGCATGCGAGATCAGGTACAATGCGCGCCCGGCTTTCGCATTCGATTTTTCACCTCCTATGGCTATTCTTACTTTTCGTGATGTTGTGCTTTCTCTCGGCCAGCCGCCGCTGCTCGATGGCGTGAGCTTTTCCATTGATCGCGGCGAGCGGCTATGTCTGGTCGGGCGCAATGGCGCGGGTAAATCCACGCTGCTGAAAATGATCGCGGGCGAGATCCAGCCGGATGACGGCGAGATCACGCGCACCCAAGGGCTGCGCGTGGCGCAGCTTGCGCAAGAAGTGCCGTTGGGCACGCGCGGCAGCATCTTTCATGTGGTGGCAGAGGGCCTGGGCAAAGCGGGTGAGCTGATTGACCGCTACCACCAACTGGCACACGACGTTGCCGACGATCACAGCTTGATGGATGCATTAGAGGAATGCCAGCACGAACTCGAAAACATCGACGGTTGGGCGCTGACGCAGCGCGTGGACACCGTGTTAACCAAGCTAGCTCTTGATCCTGAGGCGGATGTAGGGAGCCTCTCCGGCGGCATGAAGCGGCGCGTGATGTTGGCGCGCGCACTGGTGGCCGAGCCTGATTTGCTGCTGTTGGACGAGCCCACCAACCATCTCGACATTGCCGCCATTACTTGGATCGAAGAATTTCTGCTGAATTGGAACGGCGCTTTGTTATTCATTACGCATGATCGCGCCTTCTTACAAAGGCTCGCCACGCGCATTATCGAACTCGATCGCGGCAAGCTGACCGACTTTCCTGGCGACTACGCGACTTACCTCGCACGCAAGGAAGAAATGCTCGTTAACGAGGACAGGCAAAACGCATTGTTCAACAAACGGCTGGCGCAAGAAGAAGTGTGGATACGCCAAGGCATCAAAGCCCGGCGCACCCGCAACGAGGGCCGCGTGCGTGCGCTGAAAGCAATGCGCGACGAGCATGCCGCGCGCCGCACCCGTACCGGTTCGGCCAATATGGGCATACAAACCGCCGACCGCTCGGGCAAGATTGTGGTTGAAGCCGAGGGCGTCGGTTTTGATTACGACGGTCGCACCATCGTGCGCGACTTCACCTCCACCATTTTGCGCGGCGACAAGATCGGCTTCATCGGCCCCAACGGCGCCGGTAAGACCACGCTGTTGCGTTTGCTCTTGGGTGAGATGGAACCTACGCGTGGCACACTCAAGCGCGGCACGAACTTGCAAATCGCCTACTTCGACCAATACCGCGCCGTGCTCGACGAAGAAAAATCGGTGGTGGACAACGTGGGCGAGGGCTCTGACACCGTCACCATCAACGGCCAGCCCAAGCATGTGCTGAGCTATCTGCAAGACTTTTTGTTCGCGCCCCAGCGTGCGCGTCAACCGGTGAAAGCGCTCTCCGGCGGCGAGCGCAACCGCCTGCTGCTGGCCAAGCTTTTCACCAAACCCTCGAATCTGCTGGTGCTGGACGAGCCGACCAACGACCTCGATGCCGATACGCTGGAGCTGCTTGAAGAGTTGTTGATCGACTATAACGGCACCGTGTTGCTGGTGAGTCATGATCGCGCGTTTTTGAATAACGTCGTGACCAGCACGCTGGTGTTCGAAGGCGACGGCGTGGTGAACGAATACATTGGTGGCTACGACGATTGGTTGCGCCAGCGCTTCACGCCCACGGCGGCCAAGCCAAGCGCGAAGCCCGTCGAAACTAAATCCGCACCCGCCACCCCCGCAGAAAAAAAGAAAAAGCTTTCGTTCAAAGACCAGCGCGAGCTGGAAGCGATCCCGCAAAAGATTCAAGCGCTCGAAACCGAACGAGAGCAGCTCAACACGCGCATGGGCGAGCCTGACTTCTACCAGCAAGAGAAGGACGTGATCAGCGCTGCGCAGAACCGGCTTGCGGCTATCGATAAAGAGTTGGTAGCGGTTTATGCGCGGTGGGAAGCGCTGGAAACTTTGCAGGGTTAGCAGGCTTCGTAGCGCCGGCTTCCAACCGGCATGCCGGCAAGGATGCCGGCGCTACAAGGGCAAACCTCCGGCCGCTTCAAATAAGGGAATGCGAAAATACCCTCCATTGAGGCGCACAGCGGCGAAACAACCCTGCGCAAGCCCCTAACCCGCGTGGTCGCAGATCACCCCGACAAACTCCTCGCCATAAGCCGCCAGCTTACGTTCGCCCACACCGGAGATGTGCGCGAATTCGCCTAAACTCTGCGGCCGCAGCGCGACCATCTCCGCCAGCGTCGCATCGTGGAACACAACATAAGGCGGCACGCCTTGTTTTTCCGCCAGCTTGCGGCGCAGGGCGCGTAAGGTCTCCCACAGATTGATATCGCGCTCAAGGGTAAAGGGGCTGGCAGCGCCACGCGCGGCTTTGGTTTTCTTAGTGCGCGCGGGTTTGATCTCGCGCCGCAACCAGAGGCTTTCCTCCCCGCGCAACACGGGACGGCAAGCGTCGGTTAAGCGCAACGCGCCGTGGCCTTCAATATCCACCGCAAGCAGGCCGCGCGCGATGAGCTGGCGGTAGATGCCGCGCCATTCCGGCGTGGTGAGATCGCGCCCGATGCCGAAGGTGGTAATCGCGTCATGCCCGAAACGTTGAATACGCTCATCGGTTTTGCCCAGCAGCACATCGATCAAATAATTCACGCCGAAGCGCTGGCCGGTGCGATGCACGCAAGACAGCGCCTTTTGTGCCGGCACGCTGGCATCCCATGTCTCAGGCGGCGACAAACAAGTGTCACAATTGCCACATGGCTCATGTCCGGTTTCGCTGAAGTAGGAAAGCAACGCTTGGCGGCGGCAGGTGGTGAGCTCACATAAGCCCAGCATGGCATCCAATTTATGCCGCTCGACGCGCTTGTGCGCTTCGTCGGATTCTGAAGTTTCGAGCATTTGACGCAGGGTGATCACATCTTGCAGGCCATAAATCATCCACGCATCGGAAGGCAGGCCGTCGCGCCCGGCACGACCGGTTTCTTGGTAATAAGCTTCGACGCTTTTGGGCAAATTCATGTGCGCGACAAAACGCACATTGGGCTTGTCGATGCCCATGCCGAAGGCGATGGTGGCAACCATGATCACACCCTCTTCATTCAAGAAGCGTGTCTGGTTTGCCGCGCGCACCTTGCTGTCTAAGCCTGCATGGTAGGGCAGGGCGGTGAGCCCTTTTTCGGCCAGCCACGCCGCGACTTCATCCACGCGCTTGCGCGACAGGCAGTACACGATGCCGGCATCGCCCGCATGTTCCTCGCGGATGAAGCGCAACAACTGCTCGCGCGCCCCGCCGGGGTTCTGCGCAATGCGGTAGCGGATATTGGGCCGGTCGAAGCTACTGATGAAAACTCGCGCATCATTCAGCCCCAAACGTGCGATGATCTCGCGTCGCGTTGGCTCATCGGCGGTGGCGGTGAGCGCGATGCGTGGTATCTTGGGAAAGCGCTCGTGCAGCACGGAAAGCTGGATATATTCCGGACGAAAATCATGCCCCCATTGCGACACGCAATGCGCCTCGTCGATTGCGAACAGCGCGATTTTCGCGCTCGATAGCAGATCGAGCATACGCACCATCATCAGCCGCTCGGGCGCCACATAGAGCAAATCCAATTCGCCTTGCAGGAGCTGCTGCTCGACCTCGCGCGCCTCACTTGCGCTGAGCGAAGAATTGAGAAATTCCGCGCGCACCCCGGCCTGCTTCAGCGCCGCTACTTGATCCTGCATCAGCGCGATCAGCGGCGAAACCACAATGCCCGTGCCCGGCCGCGCGATAGCCGGAATTTGAAAACACAGCGACTTGCCGCCGCCGGTCGGCATCAGCACCAAGGCATCCTGCCCCGCCATCAAGGTGTCGATGACTTCGGCTTGCGGCGCGCGGAAATGCTCGTAGCCGAAGATGCTGCGCAGAATGTCGTGAGGTTGGTTGGTCATGGTGCAGTTGTAAGAGGGAAGTTTCAGGCAGGCAGGTGAAGCGTAACCTGCATATGGATCAATATCAAAAGCCCAGCGAATATCGCTGCGCTAGGTCGAGCCTACTGGCCGGTTGTTCGTATTCCCCTATCTGGCATTTAGACGATTCACAACAGTTGCATTGAGCACGTTAGCTACGCTCAACCCGCAATTCACCCCCCTCAACCGCCACCACCTTGACCCGCGCACCCGCTTCCAAATCCGGCCCGTTCACCGTCCATGGCGTGTCGCCGATAGTGAGCTTGCCTTTGCCGTTGTGAATCGGCTCGGTGAGCTCAAAGGTGCGACCGACGTAGTCCTGTCCGCGTTTGTTGAGTTTACTGGCTAGGTCAAAGGCGGGCGGTTTGCGGTATTTCAGCACCAGGATCACGCTGAGCACGCCCAGTACGGCAAACAGGGTCCAGGCGGCTTCGACGCTCATGGCGGGGTAGAGCATCACGCTCAAGCCGACCACGCCGGCGGCCACGGCGAGCCACAGGAAAAACGTGCCGGGTGCTAACACTTCGACGATCAGCAGCACCCCCGCCAAGATCCACCATTGCCAGTAAGTCATCATATTTTTTTCTCCGCACGTTTTTGCGTCGCGTCTTTGGCCAGCTCGGCGATGCCGGCCAGGGCGCCGATGACGTTCGAGGCTTCCAGCGGCATGAGGATGACTTTTTGGTTGGGCGCGCTCGCCAACTCTTTCAGCGCTTCGATATATTTTTGTGCGACGAAGTAATTGATGGCTTGCACGCTGCCGCCGGCGATGGCTTTGGACACCATGTCGGTAGCGGCGGCTTCGGCTTGTGCCAAGCGTTCGCGGCCTTCGGCGGTGCGGAACGCGGCTTCGCGCTGGCTTTCGGCATCGAGAATCACCGCTTGTTTCATGCCTTCGGCCTTGAGAATCGCGGCTTGGCGCAGGCCTTCTGCTTCGAGAATGAGTGCGCGCTTTTCGCGCTCGGCTTTCATCTGACGCGCCATGGAATCGACCAGATCGCGCGGCGGGGCGATGTCTTTGATCTCGATGCGGGTGACCTTTACGCCCCAAGCCGAGGTCACTTCATCGATCACCGATAACAGCTTGCCGTTGATGGTATCGCGCTGTGAGAGCAGCGCGTCCAAATCCATTGAGCCCATGACGGTGCGGATATTGGTCATGACGAGATTGAGGATGGCCGCTTGCAGGTGCGTCACCTCATAAGCCGCCTTGGCTGCATCGAGCACCTGGAAGAACACGATGCCATCCACCGTGACCATGGCGTTGTCGCGGCTGATGATTTGCTGCGA
>JAUXTZ010000066.1 GCA_030681095.1 Burkholderiales bacterium | reverse complement strand
CTGAACTTACTACGCGCGCGTTGTCAGCGCGCACATTCAGGCTGATATCGTTTAGGCCGCGCACTACTTCGATTGATTGCATGGCGTTCTTGCGCTCGTATGCGCGCTGCACGCGCTTGACCCCGGTGGGCGACCAAAAATAGGCGATACGTTCCAGCAATTCCAGGCAAGTCGGCAGCTTGCAATCTTCTGTTAACCCCAGTCTGACTGGCAGCGCCCCTGCCGTGAGTTGAGTGCGCAGAGAATCGAGCTTTTCCTTCAAACCGTAGGTATCCCAATAGCGCAGATTTTCCTGTGGCACGACCCGGCGCACCCGATGCGCCCCGCGGTTTTCATTCAAGTCGAGATAGAACGTGTGTTGCGTCGGCTTGAATTCGCGATTCAACTGGATATCTTTAATTAACATCGGCAACCAGCGCTCGATCAGAGACAGCTGACGCGGCGCTAAACTGCCGGTATTTAGCGTTTCCAGCATCAACGCTTGCAAATAGAGATCAGAGACAGAAGTTTCCAGCCTCTCCGCATAGAGTTTCAGCGGTTGACGCTCGAATTCTTCGTACTCTGCGAAGTGATACAGATTGTGCAGCCGCTTCCATAATTTTGGATTGGGCTGGGTGTAGCGGTAATAACTCCATTTCGCATCCAACGCGAAATAATTTACCGCGCGCGCGGTCAACAGTGGGATCGATGGCCCGATGCGGCTGCCCGTCGGGTTGCCGATATATTCCATCAGGTGGCCATGGTAGGCGCGCAAAATCTCCTGGTAATACACCAGCACTGTATTCCACAGCCGGCTTTCCATCATGCGCGACATGCGCGGGTTTTGCAGATATTGATCGCGCAACGTTTCCAGCGCGTCCTGCGCGCCTTGATCCAGCGCGGTGAGCACGGCCAAGCGCTCTTTCGTGGTCGGCAGCCCCTGATCACAGTATTCCTTGATCTGCTTTACCACCGCTTCGATCGTCTCGACGGCATCGCCCATGGGCAATTCTTCCATCCAGCGTGTGATGGAGTGCAAATTCGTGAGCGGCGGAATGGGCTTACGCCCGATGGTAGCGAGGAATTTCAACATGGTTGCCTAAAAGCGATCTACGTATTTGCCCTAACAAAAGCAGATTTCATGCCACCAAACGAAACATCAGCAAATCAAACTCATCAGCATGCATCGCGTGGCTTGTTACCGCCATCAGATCACGCGCCGCGCCGTGGACCCATTCGAAATACTGTTCTTGCTTATACGTCCCGAACGGCAGCAATAACACACCAATATCCCGGCCTTGCGGCAAGCTCAGCAGAATACCGTTGCGGTACTCATAGCTCGGCGCTTCCTGGTGTTCGTCTCTTCCGGCAAGCTGCGCCGCGCACAGGGGGCGCAGCCGCACCGCGCGTGGCTGCTCGCTCAGTATTTGAATGCCGACGCGGCCATTCTGATGCGAATCAAACTCCACCCGCCGTATCACGCCCACGCCCCACTGTTCCCCGCCTTCGCGTTTGAATCCGATGAGCTTGCCGGCGCACAGCCAATCCGCCGCGTGGCTCGGCACGTCGGCGCCGAAGCCACCGCCGCTCTCATCACGCACCACCCAACTCTCCGTTAACGCGTCATCTTTGGCCGGCAGGGTATCCTCCGCCTCGATTACCTGCTGCCGGGTACGTTCGGTGACAAAGCCATAACGCTTGAGGTCAGCCTGTTCCAAGCTATCCCGATTACCCGGTGCTTTGGCCATTGCGATACTGTCACCCTTGTCGACTTTTCGACGAATTTCATTCAAATCAAAAACGAACATCACCCGACTCAGTACCTCACTCCGGTCTTGTCCACGGGCCGGGGGCGTCGGCGACCAAAGTCGCGCCACATGGCGCAGCATCCGCACCACTTCCTCCGGTGCGAAATTCGCCAAGGCCGGAAATGCATCCAGGGCGCCTTGCAGTTCGATGGTGTGCGCATCCGACTCGGCTTGGCGATAAGTCTCACCCGCACCGAAGAAGCGGCTGTGCCCAGTGAGTTGGCCTGAAGGAATGCGCCGTGACGGCGCTTGGCCAGCAGTGAGATCAAAGTAATATCCGGCCTCGGGCGAGGCCTTGCGTTGACACACAAATTGCGCGGCATAGTGCATCGCTAACCTATCCACGATCTCGATTTCGCGCGGCAACAAATTCTGCGGCGAAGCCATCTCTCGCATGAATAAGCGCGCCCACGCCTGCATCACCGAGCCCGGCACACCCGCTTGCGCCGTTTCGGCTACCGCAATTAATCGCCCCAACTCGCGCCAGATACGCGCATCTACTGCGCAATAACGCAGGCGCGCCAGCTTGGCCTGCTCGCTTAAAGCGGTCAGTGCATGGCCGATCAGCGCCAGCCATTCGCTGCCTGCACCTGGCTCGGGCTCGTACATTTCAGAAGCAAGGCTTGCATACACTTGTTCCACGCTGCGCCAATAGCCGGTCAGCGCAAGCCACAAGCGTGCTTCCTGCGTGGCTTGGCCACGCAATAGCGCTAAATAGTCGGCATACAGTTTCGCCGCGAAGGGCGCGGCCGCGCGGTCGATCACGCGCGCTACCGCTACGCGATTGGACCCAGGCAGATTCTTGGCACCGGCCAAGGAATCCAGCATCGCCGCGATAGCGTGCAACGCGGCATAGGCATCGTGCACCGGCAACTCGGCGCACCATGTCTCGGCCTCCTCCACGGTCATTGGGAGAGGAGCGTGCCGCAGCCGTTGGCCGAACCAATCTCGGAGGCTATCGGTGGCAAAGCAAAAACGCGGCTTAAGTGCGAACACAAACGCTCCGGAAATGAACCAGTAGCTTGTTTATCGCCCGAAATAGCCGGATATTGAGGAAGTGGGGCCAGGGAAGCTCAAATCCGAGCCTTGCCGCCGCGTTTAGGCGGGTGATTTCCAGCGCGTGAGGCGCAAGAGCGTGAGCAATACCATGAACCCGATAATCGCTAGGCCAAAGCCTTCGGCCATGGGAATCACCGGCCACTCGGCTTTACGCGCGGCAGTGAATGCGCCGACCAAGGTCAACATGGCGATGCCTTCACTGAAATTCTGCACCGCGATGGCGTGCCCGGCGCCGACGGTTGCGTGACCGCGTTCTTGCAACAAGGCATTCAAGGGCACCACAAAAAATCCGCCGCTGGCTCCGATCAACACCAGCAGCCCGATGGCGACATACAAGTGCGTGGCATGGGCGAATATCCACACGCCGACGCCCAGCAGCAAGCCCCCGATCAGCGCGCGATTAACCGTTTGCAGGTTGACCCAACGCGCCGCCAGCGCCGCGCCCACGGCGATACCGATCGCCACCACGCCATTCAAGTTGGCGGGGGTATGGTTATTGTCGATCAACAGCGCCACCGGCACCCACGCCACCAGCATGAAGCGCAAGGTGCTGCCGGCCCCCCAAAACAAGCTAGTGCCCAGCAGCGTAAAGCGCGTTTCGGGATGGCGGTAGAGTTGCTTCAGCGCAATCCAAAAATCACGCACCAGCAACAGCAAGTTGAACGATTCCACCGGATGCGCGGCGGGCAATTTTGGAATGCGCAAATTGGCGAGGGCGGCTGCGATATACAGTCCCGCCACGACACCCAGGGCCCAATTCACCGACACGTCCGACAACCACCCGCCCAGTAACGCGCCCAACAGAATCGCCACAATGGTGGAGCCCTCCATCAAGCCATTGGCTTTCACCAATTTATCTGGCGTTACCAGCTCACTCAGAATGCCGTATTTTGCCGGCGAATAAGCTGCTGCCCCCAAGCCCACGATGCCATAGGCCAGCAGCGGATGCAGCCCGAACAACATCGCACAAGCGCCGAAAAACTTGACTGCATTCGCCACCAGCATCACGCGGCCTTTGGCATAGGCATCGGCAAACGGCCCGACGAAGGGCGCGAGCAAGATGAAAGCGCCCGCAAAAAACTCTTGCAGCATGGACTCGAAATAATCGGGAAAGCCGTTGGCTTTGATCAGGCCGATGGCGGCAAACAAGAGCGCGTTATCCGCAGCGGCGGACAGAAACTGCGCCATCAACACCGCGATCATGGCAGGCGAAAAAAGTGAAGCGTTAGGGGGCTGGGGAGAGGACATGCCGGGCTCGCTCGAAAAAGAATCGGGTTTCAAATATGCGTGCCGGTAGTCGCGCGCCGTTCAGCCGCAGGCTGCGTTTCAACACGAAATCGAACAACAGCGGGTTGTGTTGCTGGATGGCATTCAACACCGGCACGGCGGCTCGGTCCAACAGCCCGAGATCCACAAAAGTGCTCGCGGAATAAATCGGCAAAATACCCGGCAGCGGATAATCCGAGCCGTTTAACAAACGGTGATGCCACGCCGGCGTCGCCAACACGCGCTTCAAATATTCCGCCCGATCGAATTGCGTCAGCGCGGAGATATCGCCGAACAAGCGCCCCTCATAGCGCGGCTCGCGCATCCAGCGCGCGAACAAATCGAAGCTCGGCACCGACGGGCCCTGCTCGCCTTGATCCAAATCCCGGTCATCACCCAGGGAGGCGCAATGCGCCATGATGACGCGCACCCCATGGTCGAGCGCGCGGCGCATTTTCAGCGGGTTGCCATAGTCCTGCGCTTCGCCGCCGGAAACCGCGCGCTCTTTGCCGGCGTGGGTCAACAGCGGCAGATCGTGCTTGGCCAGCAGCGCATAAAAGGCATCGCAACGC
>JAUXTZ010000063.1 GCA_030681095.1 Burkholderiales bacterium | reverse complement strand
CGTGCTCGCCAGCCTAACGGCGATCGGTGCGGAAGCGGCGATGCTGCGTCTGCGCAAGCTGCCAATCAAACCGTTTTTGCTGGACGGTAGTGCGCTGGTCACGGCCTGGCTGCTGGCGCTATCCATGCCGCCGTTAGCGCCTTGGTGGCTGATCGTGATCGCCACGCTGTTTGCCATCGTAGTGGCGAAACATTTGTATGGCGGCTTGGGTAATAATTTATTCAATCCGGCGATGGTGGGTTACGCGGTGATGTTAATTTCTTTTCCCGCGCACATGACGCAATGGCCGGTGGTCGATACCCTGGCGCATGCGCACTTATCGCTCGGCGATACGCTGCGTTTTATCTTCGGCGGTGAGTTGCCGTCCGGCATGAAGCTGGACGCGCTCACCCTGGCCACACCGCTCGACACCGTGCGCACCCAACTCATGCTCGGTCGCCCGATCGGTGACATCGCCGCCATGCCCGTATTTGGTTATGTCGGCGGCAAAGGCGGCGAATTGATCGCGCTGGCTTATCTCGCGGGCGGGGTTTATCTCTTGCAACAACGCATCATCACTTGGCACATCCCGCTGGCCTTGCTGGGCAGCTTGGCGCTGCTGTCCTTCGGCTTTCACGCTTATGATGCGGCGCGCTTTGCCGCGCCGTGGTTCCATCTGGCCACCGGCGGCGCACTGCTCGGCGCATTCTTTATCGCCACCGATCCGGTCACCGGGGCCACCACGCCCAAGGGCAAACTCATCTTCGGCGCGGCGATCGGTGCGCTGATCTATTTGATCCGCACTTGGGGCGGCTATCCGGATGGCGTGGCATTCGCAGTGTTGATCCTGAATATGTGCGTACCGCTGATCGACGCCTACACCCAGCCGCGCGTATTCGGGCACATCAAAGATCCCGTCAAGGAAAAGGACAAGCCATGATCACGGCCGCGAAGAATTCCTTACGTACGGCGCTGGCTTTGATCGCGTTCACGGTGCTCGGCACGGGGCTGCTTGCTTACACCTTCGATATCACCAAAGAGAATATTGCCAAGAGTGAGGAACAAGCTAAGCTTGCCCTGATCAAGCAGGCGCTGCCGAATGCGCTCTTCAACAACGCGATCGTGAATGATGTCACGATGCTCCCTCCCACCCCGGAACTCGGCACGACAAAACCCACCGCCGCTTACCGCGCGCGCTTAAACGGCACGCCCGCGGCTTTGGTGCTGGAAGCGATCGCGCCGGATGGTTACAGCGGCAAAATTACGCTCTTGATCGCAATCCGCGCCAATGGCGAACTCGCCGGCGTACGCGTGATCTCTCACAAGGAAACGCCGGGCCTGGGCGACTACATCGAAGCCGCCAAAAGCGACTGGATCAAGCAATTCGATCATGCATCGCTGGTC
Organism: Burkholderiales bacterium; assembly: GCA_030681095.1. Classification (GTDB taxonomy): domain Bacteria; phylum Pseudomonadota; class Gammaproteobacteria; order Burkholderiales; family Thiobacteraceae; genus RBG-16-58-11. The sequence continues at coordinate 3,143 of JAUXTZ010000063.1, read as the reverse complement.
CAACCCGATAGCCGCGCATGGAAAGTCAAAAAGGACGGCGGTCACTTCGACTATATGACCGGCGCCACCATCACGCCGCGCGCGGTGGTGAAAGCAGTACATAAAGCCCTGCGCTATTATGAACAATACGGCAGCGAGATTTACGCGCAGCCGATGCTACCCAAGGAGTCAACATGAGCCAGCCAAGCTATCGCGAAATTACCAAAAACGGTTTATGGAAACAAAACAGCGGCGTGGTGCAATTACTCGGTCTCTGTCCGCTACTCGCCATCAGCACCTCGGTGGTGAATGCCTTCAGCTTGGGCCTCGCCACCGTCCTAGTCATGGCCGCCAGCAACGGCGCCATCTCCCTCATCCGCAACCTAGTGCCGAAAGAAATACGCATCGCGGTATTTATCCTCATCATCGCCGCACTAGTAACGGCGATTCAACTGGCGATGCAAGCCTACGTCCACCCCCTGTATTTGGTGCTGGGTATTTTCATTCCGCTCATCACAACCAATTGCATCGTGCTGGCGCGCACCGAAGCCTTCGCCTCCAAAAACCGCTTCCTACCCTCGGTCGTGGATGGCTTCATGATGGGCATCGGGCTCATGCTGGTGCTGGTGATCTTGGGTGGCATGCGCGAGGTCGTAGGCAAAGGCACGCTGTTTTCCGGCATTGATCTGATATTCGGCGAGGCCGCCAAAACCTGGGTGTGGCATGTGTTGCCCGATTACAAAGGTTTCCTGCTCGCCATCCTGCCGCCTGGTGCATTTTTCGGTTTGGGACTGTTGATCGCCGGCAAGAATTGGTTGGATAGCCGAGCTGCGAAACACCAGGCTATTCCGCTCGTGCCCTCCAGTAGCCAGGCTTAAATCTTTCAACCCCTTTAACCACGGATGCACACGGATAAACACGGATGAAAACCAAGCCAGAAGAATATCGTTTTTGATTTTAATCTGTGTTTATCCGTGTTAATCCGTGGTTCCAAATGTTTTTGCCTTTTCCTCAGATAAATTCATGAACCCCGCCAAACGCCACGAAATTTTCTCTCGCCTGCGTGACCTCAACCCCCACCCCACCACCGAACTCGAATACAAAACCCCGTTCGAGTTATTGATCGCGGTGATTCTCTCGGCGCAAGCCACGGACAAAGGCGTAAATCTCGCCACGCGCAAACTCTTCCCAGCCGCCAATACCCCCGCCGTTATTTACAAGTTAGGCATTGCCGGCTTGGAGCGCTATATCCAAACCATCGGCCTGTATCACAGCAAGGCCAAACACATCATCGCTACCTGCAAGATCTTGGTTGAGCACTACGGCGGGGAAGTACCGACTGATCGTGAAGCGCTGGAAAGTCTGCCTGGAGTGGGACGTAAGACAGCCAATGTGATACTCAACACCGCCTTCGGCGAGCCGACCATCGCCGTCGATACCCATATCTTCCGCGTGGCGAATAGAACCGGGATCGCTCCCGGCAAAACCGTGATGGAGGTGGAGAGGAAACTGCTAAAATTCGTACAAGATGAATTCAAACATGACGCGCACCACTGGTTGATCCTGCATGGGCGCTATGTGTGCAAGGCACGCAAGCCGAATTGCCCGGAGTGCATGATTCTGGATTTGTGTGAATACAAGCTTAAAACAGCGCAGGCATAAAATACTTCCTGATTAGCAATGAAACGAAGCGAATCCCCTCCCCTTTCCAAGGGGAGGGTTAGAGTGGGGATCAAGAATTTCTCACCCCCATCCTAGCCTTTCACCCGCGAGGAGTACGCCGGTGGGTACCCCGCTGCTACGCAGCGACCCTTCCGCAGCTCCTGGTAGGGGGAAGGAATATACCGGTGGCCTACTTTGGCTGAGGATTATTGCTAATCAGGAAAGACTTTTGCCACAGAGTGCGTGGCTAATTTGTTTTTTTACTCAACCTTACTAAGCCGTCCAATATGACCATCGCCACCGTACTCGCGCGCGGACTGCGCCCCACCGAAGATATCGCCCACCAGGCGGTTTCTGCGGCGATGGAACGCGCGCAACTCACGCACGCCAACAGCGTGCTGCTGTTTCTCACCCCTGAATTCGCGCGCGACCCGCAGCCGGCGTTACGTGCCGCATCCAAGGCGGCGAATTGCATGCAGGTGATCGGCTGTTCCGCCGCCGGCATTTTCACCGAGGAAGATTGGGTGCTGGATACCCCAGCCGCAGCCGCGATGGTATTCGGCGGCGGTGTCGCGCTCGCGCCGGCGCACGATATCGCCGCCGATACGCTGGTGTTTTCACTCGCCGCGCCCAATGCCATCAACAGCGCGTGGATCAAAGCGCCGGGCCAGCGCTTCGGCGGCATATCGGGCGACGCCACCGGCCAAGGACCATTCAAGGTTTGGTGCGGCGCAAAAGTCGCCGCCCAGGGCCGCTGCGAAACCTTGATTCAAGGCGCGCATGGCCTGGTCGGCGTGTCACAAGGTATCCGCGCCCTCACAGCACCCCTCGAAATTACCCAAGTCAGCGGCTACGACGTGATCTCGCTCACTTCACAACCCGCGCTCAATATCTTGGCGCGAGAGTTGCCGTTGGAAGTGCGCGAGCAGGAACACCTCCCCTTGCATCTGATCATGGCAGGCGTGATTTTCGGCGAGCCGAACCATGCCATTTCCGAAGGCCGCTATCGCTTGACGCCGATCATCTCCACCAATGCCGATGATCGATCAGTCACCCTCTCCTCTCGGCTGTCGCCGGGCGACCGTCTGTTTTGGGCGCTGCGCCAACCGCTCGCCGCAGAGCGCAACATGCGTATCACCCTCGATCGCATGGACCAGCAGATGAATGAAACGCCCGACTTCGGCCTATTTTTTCCCTGCATGGGACGCGGCCCGTATTTCTACGGCGGGGTCGATCGCGATTTGGATTTGGTGAAGGCCCGCTATCCCGGCATGCCGATGATCGGCTTCTACGGCAACGGCGAAATCGGCCCGCTCAACGGTGAGAATGAGATTTTCCAATACTCGGCCGTATTGGGATTGTTCAAGTCCGATGTTTAGCCCCAGCCGGGAAGATGCGCGCCGGGGCTTTTTTGAAACTTGGCGCAAATACCAAGCTCGCGAACCGGTGGCCGGCATCGAAGCCATGCTGCTGGAAGTGATCTTGCAGCATCCCGAGTATCA
>JAUXTZ010000047.1 GCA_030681095.1 Burkholderiales bacterium | reverse complement strand
GACTGAACTGACCCGGGTATATCGGACATATTTAAGTGGAGTCAGACCACCAATAATCACAGGGGCGGCATCGCATGCTGCGCCGCCATCTCTTCCACTTCGCGCTCAATCCTGTCCTTCAATTTCGCTTCGGCGATCTTTAAATCGTAGCTTAGTTACAGGTTCAGCCAGGACTGTGCATCCGTGCCGAAGTAGCGCGCCAGCCGCAAAGCGGTATCCGGCGTGATCGAGCGGCGCTCCTTGACGATCTCGAGGAAGATACTTGGTGAATTCACTTTCTAATTACACCATGCTTAAGCCGGCTCCAAACCAATCACGAGGCGCTGACCCAGCAGGCTGATCGCTTGTGCAATGCGCGGCAACTTCGATTGGTAGTGGGGGTCAAGCAGGCGACGGACTTCTTTTTCATCCACCCCAAGCTGCTTGGCGAGTTGCATTTTGCTGATGCCGGCCTCGCGCATCGCGACGAACAGCGCCGCTTTCACCATCGTCTCTGCGGGCGGCGCCACAAGGTGCTCGCGGCGCTTTGCCTTGCTGGGTTCGGGGAAATCGATGCCTTCGATCATATACGTCGCAAAGACTTCATCCATCGCGTCGGATGCTTGATCGAGTGCGTCTTGCTTGTCTTCGCCCTGTGTATTCAACTGCGGCAAGTCGCGGCACGTGACGACGTAGCCGCCCTCGTCGGAAGCGGTGAGCATTACGGGGTACTGAAAGCGACTCATGGTGAACACCTCTTACAAGTCATTTGGTTTGGCGCCAAGCTGCCCGCACGGCGATTCCTGTACCCACCAGGACAAGCGGTAAATACGAGCGAAACCCGCGCCCAAATCAACGCGCCGCCGAAATAACAAAGTCACGCTTGATCGGTGCCTCCGATTGCGGGCCAAACCATTTGTCGAAAATGCGTTTGGCTGCGCCTGATTTTTCCATTTCCAGCAGGGTTTGGTTCACGAATGCCACCCAGGCGGTTTCACCCTTGCGCATGCCCAGGCCGTAGGGCTCATCCGATATGCGCAGTGCGGGAATTTCATACGCGGTCTTGTCCGGCGCTTTGGCCAGGATGCCGGCCAAGATCGCTTCGTCAGTGGTGATGGCGGCCACGCGCCGCTGGCGCAGGGCGAGGAAGGCTTGCGGGTAATCGTCAAACGACAGCACCGTGGCGCTGGGCACGGCGCGCTTCACATTCTGTTCCGAGGTGGAGCCCTTGGCGGTGGCGATGCGTTTGCCTTCCAGATCTTTCAGAGATTGCAGCGTGCCCTTGGGCGTGATGAATTTTTGCCCGGTTAAAAAATACGCATAGCTAAAATCGATTTGTTGCGCACGCTCGGGGTTTTTGGTCATGGTGGCGGCGATGATGTCGATATTGCCGGAGACCAGTTGCGGGATGCGATTGGCCGAGGTGACGGGCTTTAACTCCAGCTTCACGCCGAGCTTATCGGCGATGGCGCGCATGAAGTCCACGTCGTAGCCGATGATGCTGCGGGTTTGGGCATCGACGTAGCCGAATGGCGGCAAGCTGTCTTTGACCCCGGCTACTAATACGCCTTTGGCTTTGATGTTGGCGAGGGTGTCGGCTTGAGCGAGGGGTAGGCTCAATAGGGCTAGGGTGAAAGCGGCTATGCAGTGTTTGAGATTTCGCATCGGCTTGTACCTTAGTTTTAAAGTTTGAAAATCAAAAAACTTGGTAACCACGGATGAACACAGATACACACGGATACCCCCCGCATATATTTTGTCTTTTCATCTGTGTTTATCCGTGTTCATCCGTGGCTAAAAAAATTTCTCGGAACGGAGCGCTGTAGCATCAGCCCCTGCATACCAGCGCTACATTGCTCAATGCATGGGCGACAAAACTTGTTTCAAAAACTGTTTCGCACGGGGATGCGCCGGTTCTAGGAAAAACTTTTCCGGCGGGGCTTCTTCCACCACGCGGCCTTGATCCATGAATACCACGCGATGCGCGACTTCGCGCGCGAAGCCCATTTCGTGCGTGACGACCATCATGGTCATGCCATCGCGCGCCAGGTTTTGCATCACCGAGAGCACCTCGCCGATCATTTCCGGATCAAGCGCCGAAGTCGGCTCGTCGAACAGCAATATCTTGGGGCGCATGGCCAGCGCCCGCGCGATGGCTACCCGCTGCTGCTGCCCGCCCGAGAGTTGGTTGGGATAGGCGTCGCGCTTATCCGCAAGGCCGACGCGCAGCAATAGCGCTTGTGCCTGCTGCTCCGCTTCCGCTTCTGCCATACGGCGCACTTTCATCGGGGCTAGGACGATGTTTTGCAAGACCGAGAGATGCGGATAGAGGTTGAAATGCTGAAACACGAAGCCGACTTCCGCACGCAGGCGATTGATATCGGTCGCGGGAGAAGACAGGTCTTGGCCATCGACGATGAGGCGGCCCTGCTGGATCGGCTCCAAGCGATTGACCGCGCGCACCAGAGTCGATTTGCCGGAACCGGATGGGCCGCACACCACCACGACCTCGCCCGGCATGACGCGCAAATTAATGTCGTCCAACACATGCAAAGCGCCAAACCACTTATGTACCTGCTCAAAGCAGATCATCGGCTCGCGCGGATTTTGTTCGGGGGTGGGCATGGGGGGAGTATAGCAGCGGGGTTGATGGCTCCTAAATCCCCCCTACCCCCCTTTTACAAAGGGGGGGCTCTGAACTTTGTTTGGAGAGGATTCCTCCCTTTAGCAAAGGGAGGGCAGGAGGGATTTGCACGGCCAAGTCAGCGTGACCTGAAATATTGAATTACCGCTAAACAAGCACATTGACGAAAACCAGACTTTTGCTATGATGATGTATATACATGTGTCTACTAGGGATTGCGCCATGAAACTACAAATTGCCAAGTGGGGAAACAGCCTGGCCGTGCGGCTGCCGGTTGAATGCGTGCGCGCCGC
>JAUXTZ010000043.1 GCA_030681095.1 Burkholderiales bacterium | reverse complement strand
TTCAACCACCTCGATGGGCTTGGGTGGTTCCGGCAGCGGCTGCGCAGCGACGGTAACGGGCTCGTCCAGTGAGATCGTCGGCGGCGGCTTGCCTTGCGTGGCGCAGCCAGCAAGGAGCAGCAGAATCATCGGCAGTACGGATTTACGGGAAAGAGTATTCATGGCTTTGTTCCTTTCAATGAATCGGTGGCTTCGAGTTCACGGCTCCAGGACAGGCCGTTGACATAGATACCCAGTGGGTTCTTGCGCAAGCGCTGCTCGGTGCGCGGTGGCTGCAGCACGACAGACAACACGGCCGTCCAGCGCTCCGTCCCTGAGGGCGAGCCGTTGGCATAGCTGCGCTCGATCCAGCGCACCTGGAAAGACGTGTCGCTGGCCCGTACCACGCTTGTGACCTCCACGGCCACCGAACTCTGCCCAATGCGCGAGAAGGGGTCGTTCGCCCGCGCGTACTCGTTCAGCGTCGCGGCGCCGCGGTCCGTCGTGTATTCATAGGCTTCGAGCCAGTTCTGGCGCACCACGATCGGGTCGATGGAGAGCGAGCGCACATCGGTGACAAAGCGCGCCAGATGGTGTGCGATCTGCGCGTCATTGGGCTTGTAGGGTATGGCGGCTTCGCCCACCGCGCGCACCTGGCCGGCGTTGTCCACCTCGACGACGAAGGGCGTGACGATGGACTGGGCCGAACGCCACACGAGGCCGCCGGCCATCAGCAGCGCGAGGGACAGACAACCGAAGGCCATCAGCCGCCAGTTCTTGGCCTGCACGCGTGCGCTGCCAATGCGCTGATCCCAGACCTGCGCGGCGGCTTGGTAGGGAGTGACGGGTTCGGGCGTCGCCGAGTACCGCACCTGAGGGCGTTTGAATAGCATGGATATCTCCTAAGAATTTGAGTCGTCGCGCAAGCTCGGGCTGGCGCCACTACCGCCGGCATCGCCCGAGCGCAAGGCATGCGCAGCCGTCGTGGCCGCATGCGTCATCTGTTGTTTGCGGCGCATCTGCTTGGCCCAAGCGGGCTCAGCCGACGGTGTGCTAGATCCGTTTACTTCGGCCGCTTTCGAAGCTGCTGGAGCTGCGGCATCCGCAACGAAGCTCACCATGCCGTCCTTGACCGCCTTGGCGCCGGCCGCTACGCGCTGTCCGGAGGCACTGGCCCCGCTGCGCGCGGCGTTGGCCAGACCGGCACCGGCCGCGCGCATGCCGCCTGCGCCCGAAGCGGCGGCACCAGCCTGGTAGGCCGATTTCGCGCCGCTGGCCATCGAACTGGCAGACCGTGCCGCGGCGGCACCTCCGCCGATGGCAGCACGCGCGGCACTCGGTGCCATGCGTGCTCCTGCGGCCACAGCCGAGGCGGCTCCCGCCACGGCCGCGCCGCCGGCAACAGCCAGACCGGCAGCACCCAGCACCGTGCCCGCTGCCGCCCCGGCGCCAAGCTGCGGCGCACCCGACACCAGCCCGGTGGCAATGCCCGGCCCGAAGATCCCCAAACCCAGCATCGCCAGGGCGGCCAGCATGATGACCAGCGCGTGGTCGATGGACGGTTCGGTGCCGGGCGGCACCGTGAACTCGGCAAACAGGCCTGTGCCGATACCGACAATCACGGCCAGCACCAGCACCTTGATGCCCGAAGACACCACATTGCCCAAGACCCGTTCAGCCAAGAAAGCCGTCTTGTTCCACAACGCGAACGGCACCAGCACGAAGCCTGCGAGCGTGGTCAGCTTGAACTCGATCAATGTGACGAAGAGCTGAACCGCAAGCACGAAGAAGCTCACGATCAGCACAAGCCAAGCCAGAAACAGCACGGTGATGACATCAAGATTGGCAAACACCTCTGGAAACCCCGTCAGGTCGCTGATCTGCTTCATGATCGGCGCGCCGGCTTCCACGCCTACGCGCGCCAGCCGGCCCGGCTGCAGCAGCTCGCCTTGCGTCATCGACGAACCCGACGCCACCAACCCGAGCCCCGCGAAGGACCGGAACACAATGCCCGACAGACTGTTGAAGTTGTTCAAGATGAAGGCGAAAGCGCCGACGTAGAGCACCTTCTTGATCAGCTTGCCGATCACGTCGTCGCCACCACCGCCGCTGGCATTGCTCATCGCCCAGAACAGCCCGGCCAGCGTCATGTCGATCACGACCAGCGTGGCGGTCAGAAACCCCACCTCGCCGCCCAGCAGACCGAAGCCGGAATCGATGTAGCGCGAGAAGACGTCGAGGAAGCGGTCAATGACCGACAGGTCATTCATCGATCAGTCCTTGGGCGCTGGTGCTGAAGCCGCCAGTGCCGGTTCCGCCGGCGCTGCCGGCGTGTGTTTCGGCCCACCGCTGCCGAAGAAGCGCCGGCGCGTGGCCTCGGCCACAGCATTGCACTGCTCATCGCCGACCTTGGCATGGTCGGCCTTGCACTGCGCGCGCAGTTCTTTCAGGCGCTCGGGATTGGCCACCAGCGATTCGACGGACTCGATGAGTGCGGGCTTGCCGCAAGCGACCAGTAGCATGGCTGCCACGGCGGCCAGGATTAAGCTCGGAAACTGTTTCATGGTCGCTCCCCTCAGTTGCCGTAGAAGTTGACCGTGTAGGGCGTGTACGGCGTGCCGTCGCCCTGAAAGCGCCGGCGCACTTCGCGCGCACGCTCCTGCACCGCAACCTGCCGCGCCTGCTCCAGCGCCGCCGCACGGTCCTGCGTGATCTGGAGCTGCTGGGCCTGCATGGCCTGGCGCGACTGCAAAGCGAGAAGCTGGTTCGTCGCCTGCATCGCCTGCAAGGCGCCGGTGGCCGACTGGCTGCGGTTCACCAGGTCGGTCAAGGTCCGCTCATCCGACGTGAAGTTCTGCACCGCCTGCGACTGCACCCTGGTCGCGGTGCGCAGTGCTTCGAGCGAATGGGTCCAGCGCGTGCGCGCATCAGCCCCCATCTGCGTGCCCGAGATCGCCGCCGTGTACGACTCGGGGTATAGCCGTCGGAAATCCGATTCCATCTGAGTGACATTGAAGGCCAGGCCCTGGCCCTGCTGGATCAACTGGTTTGTCGCCGACAAGGCGGCCCGCAGCTCGCCCAACGCGCTGAAATCCAGGCTTGCGAGGTTGCGCGCCTGATTCGTCAGCGACTGCGCCTGGTTCTGCAGTTGCTTGATCTGGTTGTTGATCTGCTCAAGGGTGTTGGCGGCGGTCATGATGTTCTGCGCCAAATTGGTCGGGTCGATCACGACCCATTGCGCCTGGGCGGCGGGCGCAAGCGCGATGAGCGACGCCGCAACGGCGGCGAGAAGGTGCTTCTTCATGGCGAGTTCTCCTGTGGTGATGACGGAATGGACGGAAACGAGGGGATGAGGTTGGCGGCCCAATCAAGGCCGCGATGTCGAAGCCAAGCCGCGGCGAAGTCTGGGGAGTTGCTGGCAGCGGACACGGCGTCGATGGCCCGTTGGTCTTCGGGCGTGGACGCACCGGCGAAGGCCAGCGCCACCGGCCCAAGCCCGAGGTCGAAGACGCGATTGCCCAGCCGCGACTGGTAGTAGTAATCCCGCTTGGGCTGTGCGGTTGCGACGATCTCGATCTGCCGGCTGTTCAGTCCGAAGCCTTCGTAGATCACCCGAATCTGAGGCTCGGCCGCCTGCGGGTTCGGCAGGAAGATGCGGCTCGCGCAGCTCTCCACGATGGCCGGCGCGATGGTCGAATCCTTGATGTCCGCGAGCGACTGCGTGGCGAAGATCACCGAGACGTTCTTCTTGCGCAGCGCTTTGAGCCACTGGCGAATGCGCGAGGCGAACACCGGTTCGTCCAGGAACAACCAGGCCTCATCGAGGATCAGCAAAGTCGGCGCGCCATCGAATCGTTCGTCGAAGCGAGCGAACAGGTAGCCGAGCACCGCCAGTACGGCGGCCTTGCTGTGCATCAGCTCTTCCATCTCGAAGCCCTGCACGGTGGCAGCGCCGAGCCTGTCCGCGTCCGCATCGAGCAGCTTGCCGTGGGCGCCGCCGAGCACGTAGGGCTGCAGGGCCTGCCGCAAGGCGTTGGACTGCAGCAGCACCGACAGCCCGGTCATGGTTCGCTGTTCGACGGGCGCGCTGGCCAGGCTATTGAGCGCGGACCAGACGGCATCCTTCTCGGGGGGACCCACAACCACGCCTTCCTGCAGCAACCGTCCTTCGATCCATTCGGCCGCCCAGGTTCGGTAGCCGTGCTGGTCGATGCGCGCCAGCGGCTGGAACACAATGGCACCCTCGCTACCAAGGTCGTAGTGTTCACCACCGAGTCCGAGGATCGTGGCACGCATCGAACGCCCCATGTCAAAAGCGAAGATGCGCGAGCCCGGGTAGCGGCGGAACTGCATCGCCAGCGTGGCGAGCAACACTGATTTGCCCATCCCGGTCGGTCCCACAACCAGCGTGTGGCCCACGTCGCCGATGTGCGTGACCAGACGGAACGGCGTGGCCCCATCGGTGCGGGTGACGATCAACGGTGGACCATCAAGATGCGCATTGCGCTCCGGCCCGGCCCACACGGCCGACACCGGCATCATGTGCGCGAGGTTCAGCGTCGAGACGATGGGCTGGCGGACGTTGGCGTAGGCGTGGCCCGGCACCGACGACAGCCATGCGTCAACCGCATTCAGGGTCTCGGGAATGGTGACGAAGCCGCGACCCTGGATGGCCCGCTCCACGGCACGCAGCTTTTCGTCGGCCGCCGTCGCGTCGGCGTCGAGTACGGTCACTGTGGCCGTAACGTAGCCGAAGGCCACCTGGTCGCCGCCCAGCTCCTGCAGCGCCGCGTCGGCGTCCGATGCCTTGTTGGACGCATCCGAGTCCACCAGCGGGCTTTCCTGCTGGAAGATGGTTTCGCGCAGTAGCGCGACGATGTTCTTGCGCTTGGCGAACCACTGGCGGCGCAAGCGACGCAGTTCCTTCTCCGACTCAGCCTTGTCCAGGCAAAGGAAGCGCGTGCTCCAACGGTAGGCGAAGCCCAATCGGTTCAGGTCATCCAATAATCCCGGCCAGGTCGAGGTTGGGAACCCGCGCACCGACAGAACACGCATGTGATGGTTCCCAAGCATCGGTGCCAGGCCGCCCACCAGCGGTTGATCGGCCAGCAGCGCATCCAGGTGCATGGCTACCTCGGGCACGGCCACCGCATGCCGATGCGTTGACACGCAGCCGTGCAGGTAGGTCAGGGTCTGCGCATCGTTGAGCCACGAGATTTCCGGCATCACGCCTTCGAGCAGGCCGAAGAAGCGTTCGGTCTCGGAGACGAAGGCTTCAAGCCGCTCACGCCAGTCCACTCCTTCGGTGCGGTTGTTCTCGTAGAGCAGCCGGGCGGCGCGGGCCGTCGATTCCTCGGGCGGCAGGTACAGCAGTGTCAGGTGGTAGCTGCTTTCGAAGTGACTGGCGTCCTCCTCGAAAGCGGCACGGCGTTCTTCGTCGACCAGCCAGGACAGCGGCTCCGGGAAGATGGACTCCGGATAGTCGGCCGCTTCACGCCGCTCGGCATCGACGAACAAGGCCCAGCCTGAGCCGAGACGCCGCAGCGCGTTGTTGAGCCTCGCCGACGTGGCGACCAGTTCACCCTGTGTCGCACTGTCCAGGTCCGGGCCTCGGAACCGCGCCGTACGCTGGAACGAGCCGTCTTTGTTGAGCACGACGCCCGGCGCCACCAGTCCGGCCCACGGTAGCCAGTCGGCCAGCAGCGCGGGGCGCTTGCGGTATTCGGTGAGGTTCAACATCGTGACCTCACACGTCCAGCAGCTGCCGGTGCTTGATGTGCCGCGAGAAGACCCGCATGAACTGCGGGTCCAGGCGCGCACCCCAGACGGCGAGCGAATGCCCGACGATCCACAGCACGAGGCCGGGCAGCCAGAGCTGCAGGCCCAATCCGACCGCGGCGGCCAGCGTGCCGTTGGCAATCGCCACGGTACGAGGGGCACCGCCCAGCAGGATCGGTTCGGTCAGCGACCGGTGCAGCGGCACTTCGAAGCCGGCGATGGTCCCGGTCGCGCTCATGCCAGCACCGCCCCACCCGTGAAGCTGAAGAAGGTCAGGAAGAAGCTGGATGCCGCAAACGCGATCGACAGGCCGAACACGATCTGGATCAGCTTGCGAAAGCCTCCGCTGGTGTCGCCGAAGGCCAGCGCGAGGCCGGTCGAGATGATGACGATCACCGCGATGATCCGTGCAACTGGTCCTTGGACGGATTCGAGAACCGACTGCAGCGGCGCCTCCCAAGGCATGTTCGAGCCTGCTGCGTGCGCGGGCAGTGCCACGGTCAGCAGCAGCGCCGCTGCGGCGGCGACGTACAGAAGCGGTTTTACGGAAAGGCGTGAAGTCGTCATGAAGGATCTCCTGTGGAGGAAGGGTTGGACGGAGGAAGCGGCGGGAAGGAAGACAGCTCGGTATCGAGCTGGTAGCCGTGGCTGTCATGGCCGATGACGCGCGCGATCTCGCGCACGCGGCGCGCACGGCCGCGGCCGGCGATGAAGACGATGACGTTGACCGCCTCAGCGATCAGGGCGCGCGGGACGGTCACGCTGACCTCCTGCACCAACTGCTCCAATCGCGTGAGCGCACCGTGCGCGGAGCCCGCATGCACGGTCGCGATGCCGCCGGGATGCCCGGTGCCCCAGGCCTTGAGCAGGTCGAGTGCCTCGGAGCCGCGCACCTCGCCAACGACGATGCGGTCGGGTCGAAGCCGCAACGTGGCGCGCACCAAGTCGGCCATGGTGCTCACGCCCGGCTCGGTGCGCATGCCCACGTGGTCGTCAGAGCGGCACTGCAACTCCACCGTGTCTTCGAGGATCAGCACACGGTCGCGCGTCTCGGCGATTTCGTCGAGCAAGGCATTGGCCAGCGTCGTCTTGCCGGTGCTAGTGCCGCCCGCGATGACGATGTTCAGGCGCTCACGTACCGCGAGGCGCAGGACCGCCGCCTGGTCCTCGGTCATGACACCATCGGCGACATAGTGGGCCAGCGTCATGGCGCGCAGCGCCCGCTTGCGGATCGCAAAGGACGGCGCGCGCACGACGGGCGGCAACACGCCCAGGAAGCGTTCGCCCGTCTCGGGCAACTCGGCTGACAGGATCGGCGCGCCCGCATGTACCTCGGTGCGCACGTGCGCAGCCACCAACCGGATGATTCGCTCGGCGACGGCCGGCGGTAGGGCCGCTCCGGTGGCTTCGCGGCCCGTACCCAGCCGGTCCACCCAGAGAGAACCGTCCGGGTTCAGCAGGACTTCGACGACTTCCGGGTCCTCCAACGCTGCCGCGATCTCCGGGCCCATGGCCGTGCGCAGCATGCGGATACGCCGCTCCAGCGAGGTGTCCACGGCGTTCGGCTCAGGCAGCTTCACGAAGAACCTCCTGTGGGTCGGTGCCTGACCCAGCTTGGGCGCCGGCTCGCGCGGATTCGGCGGGCGGAATGTCCTCGTGCACTTCACGCACCAAGCTGCGCCCGCGCTGAATGTGGCGCGCGAGCTGTTCGATGAACTGCAGGTAGCGGCCTCGGCCCTGCGCGCGAGCCGCCTCCTGCTGACCCTCGGGCACAGGGATCGAGACCGTCAGGAAATAACGGACGTAGAGGGCTGTCGTCTCAATCAGCACGTTCTGGTCACGCTCCAGGCGGTCGAACTGGCGTGAGAGCCGGTCCAGGCGCTTGGCGATGGCCGCCTCGCGCTGGTCCTCGCCGTCCGGCGAAAGGAACGAGGCCAGCGCGGCGGCGATCACGGCGGACTTCGACACGCCCTTGTGCGTCGCAACCTGGTCCAGCCGCTTCGCATGCTCCGGCTCGATGAAGATGTTCAGGCGGGCGCGAGTCATAGCGCGATCCCGTCATCAGGGTCCAGTGCGGCCAGACGCGCGGTGCGCATCAGCTGCCGATTCACGTCCTGCGGCCGCAGCGGCGCGTCGTCTTCGTCGTCGAGCACCAACAGGCCGTCGGCGTCTGGAAGCGACGGCGCATCGGCGGCGACATCCAGCTCGGGCTTGAGCTGGTGACCGCCCTCGTCGGCGATGCCTCCGACGTCACTGGCTAAGGGAAGCGCGGACGCCGGCGCGGTGAGCCCGCTCCAGTCGTCAAGACGAACGGCAGGCCGATCCACATAGCTGCCAGCAGTCAGCACCGGCGCAGGCAGGACGCGCGTCGTGAAGTTCCTGTCTTGGTAATACCGTAGCTTCTTCGCCTTGATGGGCGGATGGCCCGAGACCATCACCACGGCATCGTCCGGCGGCAGTTGCATCACTTCGCCCGGCGTGAGCAGCGGCCGGGCCGTCTCCTGGCGCGACACCATCAGGTGGCCGAGCCAGGGCGCGAGCCGGTGGCCCGCGTAGTTGCGCTGGGCGCGCAGTTCGGTCGCCGTCCCAAGCGCCTCGGAGATGCGCTTGGCCGTGCGCTCATCGTTCGTCGCGAACGCGATACGCACGTGGCAATTGTCCAGAATGGAATGGTTCTGGCCGTAGGCCTTGTCGATCTGGTTGAGCGACTGTGCGATCAGGAAGGCCCGCAGGCCGTAGCCGGCCATGAACGCCAAGGCCGACTCGAAGAAGTCCAGTCGGCCCAGCGCCGGAAACTCGTCGAGCATCAGGAGCAGCTTGTGCTTGCGTGCGATGCCGTCCGAGCCGTCCAGTGACTCGGTCAGTCGCCGGCCGACCTGGTTGAGAATCAAGCGAATCAGTGGCTTGGTGCGGCTGATGTCCGAGGGCGGCACGACCAGGTAGAGCGACACCGGGTTTGCGGCCGAGATCAGGTCGGCGATGCGCCAGTCGCAGCGCGAGGTGACTTCGGCGACCGTGGGGTCGCGGTACAGGCCCAGGAAGCTCATGGCGGTCGACAGCACACCCGAACGCTCGTTGTCGCTTTTGTTGAGCACTTCGCGCGCTGCAGAAGCGACGACCGGATGGACCTCTTCGCCCAGATGTCCGGTGGTCATCATCCGGTGCAGCGTCACCTCGAATGGGCACGCCGGATCGGACAGGAAGTTGGCCACGCCGCGCAGCGTCTTGTCGTCGCCGGCGTAGAGCACGTGCAGGATGGCACCGACCAGCAGGGCATGGCTGGTCTTCTCCCAGTGGTTGCGCCGCTCCAGCGCCCCTTCGGGGTCGACCAGGATGTCGGCGATGTTCTGCACGTCCCGCACTTCGTGCATGCCGCGCCGCACTTCGAGCAGCGGGTTGTACGCGGCCGATTTGGCGTCGGTCGGGTTGAACAGCAGGCAATGCGAGAACCGCGAGCGCCATCCGGCGGTGAGGTTCCAGTTTTCACCTTTGATGTCGTGGATCACCGCCGAGCCCGGCCAGGACAGCAACGAAGGCACGACCAAGCCCACACCCTTGCCGGAGCGCGTCGGGGCAAAAGCCATCACATGTTCCGGACCTTCGTGGCGCAGGTAGTCGGTATCCTTGTGCGCGGTCTTGCCAAGGAACACACCGGCGGGCTGGGTCAGGCCGGCCTTGGCAATCTCCTCCCGCTCGGCCCATCGAGCGGACCCGTAGGTCGTGACCTGCTTGGCCAACCGCGAACGCCACACCGCCATGCCGATGGCTGCACCGGTGGCGAGCATCCCGCTCGAAGCGGCGATGATCCCGCCGCGCTCAAATATCTTGGGTGTGTAGGCACCGTAGAAGTACCACCATTCGAACAGCTTCCAGGGTTCATAAACAGGCACGCCAGAAACGTCGAACCAGGGTTGACCCAGCCGGGTCTGGTGGCCCAGCGCATGCGCCGTCCATTGCGTGCCCGCCCAGACGCCGCCGAGGGTGACACCCAGCACCACAACAATCTGTCCGAACAAAATGCCAGTCGCACCCCTGGTTGGCATGGGCTAATACTCCTTCGCGTCTTGATTCCAGCGCGCGCGTGCCGCAATGGCACCGCTTGCCCGAGTCTGGAATCGAGTCGCCAAACCGCGCACCCATGACGGCGTACTGGAGCGGGTTGTGGCGTAAGCTGGCGGAAGGAGCTGGCCTCGAACGACAAAGTTGCGCCTTCAATGCGTTTAACTCGGCTGCGTGTAGCAGCATCGCGGCAACTGTGCGAACTGTCCAAGGCCGATCAAGCCATACGGCGCGTCGTATGAGCGATCGGTGTAACGATTAATGCAAAGTTTTGACGTGCGCAACAAAACGTTGCAGCTCATTGGACAAACCGAAGCGTTGGTGCTTGTGTAGCACAAAGGTGGTGATTCGCTCGTCCTCACGCAGCGGTACGGCCACGACATCCGGGCGGAGTAGTGTGGCAATGTGGCCCGCGTCTCCCAGCCCCACACCCATGCCTGCAGCGATGCGTGTGACGTAGCCGCTTAGCGTGCCGGCTTCGCCGGCGAGTGTGAGTGTTGTCGAGTGTCGCTGCACGATGGTTCGCATTTGATGCGAGAGGCCTGGCTGCCGCTCGGAATGACAACAAAGTAGAGGGAAAGCCAGCAGTTCGGCGATGGGAAGGACAGCTTGCGCCGCTAGCTCATGCCCCCTGGGAAGGAGTGCCATGACCGGGTAGTTCCACGCTGGCTGTTGCGCAATCGCTTCGTTGTCGGGAAGGCCGAACGAAAACCCGGCATCCAACTCTTCCCGTTCCAACGCGTTTGCGAGTTCCGAAGCACGCATCTCCGTCAGTTCTAGTTGGATCGCAGGGGCCAGCTTGCTCCAGCGGCCGAAGCATTCGGAGAGTTTTGGCTGGGCAATGCCATCGGCCACGCCAATGCGCAGTGGAGCACGAAAGCGCGCATCCGTCTCACGCACAACGCGATAGGCGCGTTCGATGCGGATGAAGATCTTGCGTGCCTCTTTCAGAAGGCGCAGACCGGCAGGAGTCAGATGTAGCTTGCGAGGGCCGCGAACAAACAACTGAAGACCGAGCCGGTCTTCAAGGTCGCGTACCGTTCTCGACAGGGGGGTTTGATCAATATGAACCCGTTCAGCAGCACGGCGAAAATTGAGTTCCTCTGCGACAGCAACGAAGTAACGAAGATGACGCAGCTCGATCATCGACACATACTCGGCCGGCTAGAAGATGAAACAGAGCACTGTGCATGGTGAGCAGAACGCTTGAGATAGCGAAGTGTCACAGAGAACTCAACACGGATCATGATCCGTCCTCCTTCAGTAGATTCTTTCTCACGTGGCGAGCCGCTCCGTGCCACTTTCTATCTGTTCAGGCTTTTATAACAATGGCCCTGTCAAATTCCTTGGAACACCTGCTTGTGGAAGTCTGACGACGACCGACAGATCTCCAAACTTTGCTTTCGTTCGCCTGTCAAGGTGGTGTGTCAGTAGATGATTCGGCCTTCTGCACCGATGATCAAGAGATTCACCAAGGTACTGCCCTCATGCTGCGCAGGAGAAAAGCTAAGCCGGTAAGACCCAAGATCGAGATCTCTGAAACTTTCAAGCGCATCCTTCAATGATTTCTTTTGAGCAGCGGCGCGACGCAAGCCCTCGACCAAGAACTTGACCGACAACCATCCTTCAAAAGTGGCGTTATTGGGTCGCGCGTTGGGAATTTCGCTTTGCTCGATGCTTTTCTTGAACTCGCGCACGAGAGGGTGTGCGATCGCGTTGTTCAGATTCGGAAATACTTGCGAGATCGCGACATTGCGGGCACGCTGCGCGCCAACTTTTGAAATGAGTTGATTGGGATCCACATCGGATAATCCAACGATCTGGCCCTTGTAGCCAAGATCGCGCGCATGGGCTACGAATTGCATACTCTGAGCACCTCCAGCGACCATGATGAGTGCGTCGGAACCCGATGCTGCAAGTTTTCGCGTGGCTGGAGCGAGGTCCGCCGTTGTCCGGTCATAGGCGGCCTCGGCGACAAGACTTTTGCCATTCTTGCTCATGATCGCGCGAACGACGCCTCGACCATACTGACCGAAGGCGTCGTCCTGGTAGAGCAGCGCGATACGCTCGACACCCACGGCGAGAAGCTGCGAAACAATGTTCTGAAGCTCCTGCCGATATCCTGCACGAACGTGAAATACAAAAGGGTTGAGGGGCTCCCGAACACTGCCGGCTCCGGTACGCATCGGAATCAGCGGCAGGTTGAGGCTTTCCGGTAACTTGGCCTCCAGAACAGCCAATGCTGGCGCGGTTCCAATGGTTAGGATTGCCGAAGGCGACACCAGAGTGGACTCTTGTACCTTCTTCACGGTTTGCGCCGGGTCGAATTTGTCGTCGAACGGCACAATTTCGAGCTTGCGGCCAGCGATCCCACCCGAACTATTAGTGCGCGATGCATAGATGCGGGCACCGACGAGCGCGTCCTGGGCGATGGGTGCTTGCGGTACTCCTTCCAGAGGACCGATAAACGCAATGCGCACGGGGCCACGGAGTGCCGCGTCCTGGGCCAGTGCCAGAAAGCTGGCGAGGGCCAGTACCCAAGCGAAGCCCATTTTTGTGATCAATCTGAACATACTCACTTGCCTCCAATAGCTACTTTGAAAAATGCACCATATGCACGAGCAAACCTGGGTAAGACAGTCATGCCTATTGGGCTGCGCCACAGCCTAGGTGGAGTCGCTGCTCCATTGAACCAGAAGGTCCTTGGCCTGCACTCGATCACCTGGCCTGACTAGTACGCGCGCCACAGTCCCCGCGCGTTCGGCCGTGATGTGCATCTCCATCTTCATGGCTTCGAGCGAGAGCAGTGTGGCTCCTGCCTGTACGTATTGACCGGCAGACACGGCCACCGTCACAACGCTGCCCGGCATGGGAGCACCGACCTGGAACTGATTGCCGGGTTCCGCGATTTCGCGTGTGGTCGCGATGCCGCCATCGGTGCGCGGAACAGTGATCATCCGAGACTGCCCATTGAGCTCGAATTGCACCTTGACTACGCCGGCAGTTTCGTCGGTGTGGATGGTTTGCAGGCTGACCAACAGGGTTTTTCCTGGATCGATCTCCAGCGCAACCTCATCTCCCGGCCTAAGTCCATAGAAAAACGCCGGCGTGGGCAGGACGGAGACATCTCCACGTTGCTGCAGGTGTTCGTGGAATTGCCGCATGACTTTGGGGTACATGAGCGCGCTGGCCAACTTGCGGTCGTCCAGTGTCACGCCCCACTCTTGTCCCAACTTGGCCCGAACTACCTCCAGATCCACGAACGGCAAATGATCTGCGGGCCGGTAAGCATCGGGTGGTTCGTCTCCTTCGCCAAGCTTCAACACCTTGCGAGCAAGCTCACGTGGGAAACCGTCCGGCGGGAAGCCCAGTTCACCCTTGAAGAGCGAAACGACTGACTCTGGGAAAGCCAG
Source organism: Burkholderiales bacterium (assembly GCA_030681095.1). Taxonomy (GTDB): domain Bacteria; phylum Pseudomonadota; class Gammaproteobacteria; order Burkholderiales; family Thiobacteraceae; genus RBG-16-58-11. The sequence continues at coordinate 50,763 of JAUXTZ010000043.1, read as the reverse complement.
TTCGTGTGCCGGATCGATCACCTGAGCGGGCGTGACGTCGCTTGCAACCATCATGAGTGCCATATCGCCCACCACCTTGGAGGTAGGCGTGACCTTGACGATGTCACCAAACAACCGGTTGACGTCGGCATAGGCTTGCGACACCTCGGTCCAGCGGTGCTCAAGTCCCATGCCACGTGCCTGCTCGCGCAGATTTGTGTACTGGCCACCAGGCATTTCGTGGCGGTAGACGTCGGCCGTGCCAGATCGGATGTCGCTCTCGAAGGGCGCGTAGAAGCGGCGGACGCCTTCGAAGTAGGTGGACGCCTGGTGTAGCGCATGTTGTGACAAGCCAGAGTCACGCTCGGTGCCCACCAATGCGGCCGCCATTGCCGACAAGTTGGGCTGCGCCGTTAGTCCGCTCATTGCGTCAAGCGCACCGTCCACCGCATCGCAGCCGGCCTCAACTGCCGCCAGAACCGAGGCGGCCGCGATGCCGCTGGTGTCGTGCGTGTGGAAGTGAACCGGTAGGCCGGTTTCCTCCTTCAACGTCTTGACAAGGGCGGCCACGGCACGCGGACGGCAGATGCCCGCCATATCCTTGATAGCCAGGATATGAACGCCAGCCTGCTGCAACTCCCTTGCGATGCTGGTGTAGTATTTCAGGCCATACTTGCTTCTGCCCGGATCAAACAGATCCCCTGTGTAGCAGATAGCCCCCTCGCACAACGCACCGGCCTCCAGCACGGCGTCTATGGACACGCGCATGTTGCGCACCCAATTCAAAGCATCGAAGACGCGGAACAGGTCCACTCCTGCTGCGGCCGCCTGCTGGACGAAGAATCGCAAAACATTGTCAGCATAGCTGGTGTAACCCACGCCGTTGGCGCCGCGCAACAGCATTTGGAACAGGATGTTGGGAACACGCTCGCGCAGTTGCGCCAAGCGCTGCCAGGGATCTTCCTTCAGGAACCGCATGGCCACGTCGAACGTGGCGCCACCCCAGCATTCCAACGAGAACAACTGCGGCAGTTCGCGCGCATAAAACGGCGCGATGGGCAGCATGTCGGCTGTGCGCATGCGCGTGGCGAACAGCGACTGGTGTGCGTCACGTAGCGTGGTGTCGGTCATCAAAACCGGCTTGCTGTCCAGCATCCATTGGGTGAACTTTTGCGGCCCGAGTTCCTTGAGACGGTCCCTCGTTCCGGAGGGGATTGGCGTGCTCAAATCCACGCGAGGCAACAACGGTTTAGGAAAGGGCAGGTCGGGCATCTTGCGTCCCGCCATCTCCGGGTTGCCGTTTACGGTAATGTCAGCCATGAACCCCAGCAGCTTGCTGCCACGATCGCGCCTCTTGGCAAACTCCAGCAGTTCGGGCGTGGTTTCGATGAAGCGCGTAGTCACGTTGCCGGTCGCGAAATCAGGGTAGTTGATCACGTTCTCCAGGAACTGGAGATTGGAGGCGACACCGCGAATCCGAAACTCGCGCAGCGCGCGTGTCATGCGTTGCACAGACTCTTGCGCGGTGGGTGCCCAGGCTGTGACCTTGACTAAAAGCGAGTCATAGTACGGCGTGATAACTGCACCGCTGTACGCAGTTCCTTCGTCTAGCCGGATACCCAAGCCTGCCGCGTTGCGGTATGCCGAAAGACGGCCATAGTCAGGCAAAAAGCCGTTCTCCGGATCTTCTGTGGTAATGCGGCATTGCAGTGCTGTGCCGTTGATTCGAATGTCGCCTTGTAATGGCACGCCGCTGGCTCGGTTCAAGGGGTCGCCTGCACCGCTGTCCTCGGTGAGGCCGATGCGCCCTCCTTCACTGATGCGCAACTGGGCCTTGACAATGTCCACGCCGGTGATGAGTTCCGTCACCGTGTGCTCGACCTGAATTCGTGGGTTTACCTCAATAAAATAGAACTGCCCGCTGTCGGCGTCCATCAAGAACTCCACCGTGCCAGCATGCGTATATTTCGCCGCCTTCATCAGGCGTAAGGCGCTATCGCACAGGGCCTTGCGCTGGACTTCATCTAGATAGGGCGCGGGCGCGCGCTCCACTACCTTCTGATTGCGTCGCTGCACGGTGCAGTCACGCTCGTACAGGTGCACCACAGTGCCGTGCAGGTCACCGAGGATTTGCACCTCCACGTGGCGAGCGCGCTGCACCAGCTTCTCGAAGTACGTCTCGTCGTTGCCGAAAGCGGCCAATGCCTCGCGTCGGGCGGCAGCCAAGGCATCCGGCAACTCCGCTTCGCTGAGGATGACACGCATGCCTCGCCCGCCGCCCCCCCAACTGGCCTTGAGCATCACGGGATACCCGATGCCAGCGGCCAACCTTTTGCAATCGTTCAGATCGCGCGGCAACGGAGGCGTGGCTGGCATGACTGGTACACCTGCCGCCACAGCCGCGTTGCGCGCCGCCACCTTGTTTCCCAGCGTGCGCATCACGTCGGGAGGTGGCCCCACCCATGTGATGCCGGCCGCTATTACGGCTTCGGCGAAGTCGGGGTTCTCCGACAGGAAGCCGTAGCCCGGGTGAATGGCGTCTACCCTAGCCGCGCGAGCGATGCGCAACACGTCCTCAACGTCCAAATAGGCCTGCAGCGGCTTCATTCCCTCGCCGACCAGGTAGCTCTCGTCCGCCTTGAAGCGGTGCAATGCCAGCCGATCCTCACGCGAGTAGATCGCAACAGTCCGGATGTTCATCTCCGAGGCCGCACGCATCACGCGAATGGCAATCTCGGAACGGTTGGCAATCAGCAGAGAGCGGATAGGGTTAGTGGCGTTCATGAAAGGCGTTCCTCGATCTATCTCACTCGGTCTTAGCGCAGGACACTCATAATTCGTTGAATGAGGTGGCGACATCAGCGCGCTTATGTGCGCTGCTGGGACAAGTCGGCGGCGTAGCTGAAGATGCCCGGTGTGCCACCGGTATGGATGAAAATCACGTTCTGACCCGGTTCGAATCGACGTACCGCCAAGTCCATTGCGCCGGCCATCGACTTGCCCGTGTAGCAGGGATCGAGCAGCAGCCCTTCCATTCGCGCTAGCAGATCGATGGCTTCTATCCCGGCTTCCGAGGGGACGGCATAGCCAGGGCCGAGATAGTCGTCGAGCACCTGCACCGCACCGGCAGGCAGATGACCGTCGAGCCCGATCAATGCGGCAGCTGCCTCTACGTCGTGCCGAATGCGCGGCTCCAACTCGTCAACGCGGCGATTGATCGTCAGACCAATGACCGGCATGCGCACGCCTGCCACCAGCGCGCCTAACAGCAAGCCACTCTGAATGCATCCTGATCCCGAAGCAAAAACGACTCCGTCGATGCCGACGCCTGCTTCTGCAGTCTGTTGCATGAGCTCCTGCATCAATCCGACGTAGCCAAGCGCACCCACAGGCGAATAGCCTCCGCCAGGAATGATGAATGGCTTGCCACCACGGGCCTGGATCTCGTGGGCCTCCCGTTCCATTGCTGGCTCTAGGTCGGCCAGCGAGTCCACTTCGGCAAACACCAAGCGCGCGCCCAGCATGTGGTTCAGCAGCATGTTGCCCTGGAGGGGCCCAGCGCCGCAGCTGGATCCACGCAGAACCAACACCACCTTCAGCCCCAGCTGGTTGGCGGCAGCGGCCGTTAGGCGGACGTGGTTGGAGGTCGTCGGTCCACAGGTGATGACGGTGTCCGCGCCCTCGGCCAGTGCCCGGCCAAACAGCGTCGACAACGATCTCGTCTTGGAACCGCCAAAAGCCAATCCTGTGAGGTCATCACGCTTGACCCACAGCCGCGCACCACCGATGAGCGCCGAAAGCCGCTTGAGCTCCTGCAGTGGCGTCGGATACTGGCCCACTGGTGCAACGGGAATTTGATCGAGAAGCGTCATGATGGCTGCCGTGTAAGTTCGCTCCCTCAGGCGCCCAGTACGGGAAGGCCGGCCTGGCGCAAGGCGTCATCCAGCCAAGGGGAAACCAGCAGCCCCTCCTCGATCTCCTTGATACGCTGCGCCTCCGCTTCCACTTTCTTCTGCGCCGCGGCGAGAACTCCTTCGACTTCACCGCGCGGAATCACCACCACGCCATCGACGTCGCCCACGACCAAGTCGCCGGGGCAGACGGCCACACCGCCCACCGACACCGGAATGCTCAGGCGCCCGGGCAAGCCCTTGGTGGGGCCGCAGGGGTTGGTGCCCGCGGCAAAGATCGGAAAGTTGCCTGCCGCCAGGGAAGCCGTATCGCGCGACGCCGCATCAACGACAAAGCCACCCAGCTTGGCTGCTTCGGCCTGCGTGACCATCAGATCACCGAACAGCGCACAGGTATTGTCAGCTCTGCCGTCGACCACGATCACGTCGCCGGGCTTGGCTACGGCCAAGGCGACGTGGAACATCAGGTTGTCGCCCGGGCGGACCTCCACGGTGTAAGCCGGCCCACACACGGTCATCGCCGGGTGGAGAGCTCGAATACGGGCGTTCAGGGTACCTCTGCGGCCGGCCACGTCGCACAGGATCGCGGCCTGAAACTGACGAGCACGCGCGATCTGATCCGGTGTAACGCGTTCGAATTCTGCAGTGGATTGATAGGTCATGAAAGCTCCTGTGAAGAATGGGTCACTTTGCGAAGTTCGGCTACTGCCGCGGAGATGGCCGCGCAGCCACGGTCGATCTCAGTGGTCGCAGTCGCGAAGGAGACGCGCAAGTAGGGCGACAAGCCATAGGAAGCGCCGTCGATGGTCACGACGCCGGCTTGCTCGATGAAATAGTTGGCGACGTCCAGGTCGGTCTTGAGAACGGTGCCGTCAGGCGTGCTGCGCCCGATCAAACTTGCAACCGATGCAAACACGTAGAACGCGCCCGGAGGAAGATCACAAGCGATGCCGTCGATGGAGCTCAATTGATTGGCCAGTCGGTCGCGGCGGCTCTGGAAGAGCTTCGCTGCCTCTGCCACGCATTCCTGTGGGCCGTTCAAGGCCTCCACGGCTGCGACCTGGGCGGCTGAAGTCGCGCAAGTCGTACTTTGCGTGATTAGCAGCGTGATGGCCTTGACCAGTTCGGCCGGGCCGGCGCCGTAGCCAATGCGCCAGCCAGTCATCGCGTACGCCTTGGAAACACCATTGATGACCAGCGTGCGCTGACGTAGGCCAGGTGTGGTGTTCAGGATGCAGACATGTCGCGCACCGCCGTAGACGAAGTGCTCATAGATTTCGTCGGTCATCACCCACACCTGTGGGTACTTAAGCAGCACTTCACCCAGCGCTCGCAGCTCGCCCTCCGAATAGACCGCGCCGGTCGGGTTGTTCGGAGAATTCAGCACCAGCCAACGCGTGCGTGGCGTAATCGCCTTCTCCAGCGCGAAGGGCGTGAGCTTGAATCCGCTCGTAGCTGGACAGTCCACGATCTTTGGCACGCCACCGTTGATCAACACCATCTCGGGGTAGGAGACCCAATATGGCGCCGGGATGATGACTTCGTCACCCGCATTGAGAGATGCAGTGAAGGCGTTGAAGATGATGTGCTTGGCACCGCTCCCGGCCACGATCTCGGGGAGGGCATAGGTCAGCTCGTTCTCCCGCTGGAGCTTTTTGATGATGGCGTTTCGCAACGGCAGCGTGCCTGCCGATGCGGTATAGCGGGTATGGCCCTGCAGCAGCGCGTTGCTTCCAGCCTTGACGATGTGAGCGGGCGTGGGGAAGTCGGGCTCACCCAACGTGAAGTCAATGATCTCGCGGCCAGCGGCGCGCAGCGTGTCGGCCTTGGCCTTGGCGGCAATACTGGCTGACGGCTTTACTTGACCCAGCCGGGAGGCGACGATAGAGGTTGTCGTGTTCATGTTCCAGCACGCCTCGCTCTATGTACGCGACCAAGCGGTGACTTCGATCTCGACATCTACGTCCTGCGACAACTTCGCTTCCACTGTGCTGCGCACCGGCAGCCCTTCGATGAAGTAAGTCGCGTAGATCTCGTTGAAGGGTTTCATGAATTTGATGTCAGACAACCAGCACGTCGCGCGCACCACGTGCTCCATGCCAAGACCATGTTCAGCTAGGCTGGCAGCGATGGCATCGAGAACATTGCGCGTCTGCGTCTGGATGTCACCGCGCAGCGGCGTCAGATCGGTGTTCTTCGGCGTCTGGCCGGAAAGGAAAACGAAATCTCCTGCGCGCACAGCTTTCGACAAGGGGGCGGCAAGAGGCGAGGGATAGCGAATTGGCAGAGACATGGTTTAATCTTTGTGAGAAACAAGAGGGTCAATTGATGAGGGCGACAGCTGTCACCGGTTAGTTGAAGCGCGCGAGCGCCATGGGTGCGACGGAGACCGGCGGTTCCGTTCCATGCACCAATGCCGCCACGCACTGCGCCGTCACCCCGGAAAGAGTCAAACCGTTGTGCGCATGACCGAACGCGTAATGAATGCCAGGTGCGTCAGGGACGGTTCCGATCGCTGGCAGACCGTCAGGCAGTGAGGGACGGATACCCATCCAGGGCTTGGCTTGCCTGCCATCGACATGGCGCAGGTACTTCTGTGCCAACGACAACAACATGTCAGCCCGTGTCCAGCTCGGCGGTGAATCCCACCGCGCGAACTCGGCCGTACCGGCCAGACGCAGGCCCTCATCCATCGGTGTGGCAGCAAAGTGGGGCTCGCCAAAAACGATCGGACGGCTCAGCGTGAGCCCGGGGCTTGGCAGCATGAGGTGGTAGCCCCGTTCAGACACCAGAGGAACCGTGCGAAAGAAGCGCTTCATCAGCACACCGCTCCAGAAACCACCGCACACCACGGCCTGCGAATAGCAAACCTCACTTCGCGTACCCTGCACTTCAACTTCACCGTTGGGCGTCCAGGCCAACGCCTTCACCTCGTCCTGCACGAATTCCACTCCGTGGTTTCGTAGATATTCCGCATAGCGAAGGCCCAAACGTTGCGGGTTACTGCAGCGGCCTGAACGTTCAAATAGAAGGCCTCCAATGATCTCGGGGACCAGAGCAGGCTCAAGCTCCCGCATCTGGTGCCCAGACAACCGCTTTACAGCAAATCCATAGCGGTTCCATGTGTCTATGGCTGCAGCCTTCTTCTCCAGCCCCGCGATAGTTTTGAAGGCGACAAGCCCTCCATTACGCGTCAGCAGCTCTGCCGCACCAGCCTGCGAAGCTAGCTTCGAGATAGATTCGAATGAGAGCCGTGTCATGGCCGCAAGGGTGTCAGTCACCTTGGAGTGGGCTTCGAGGTTTAGCACACTTAGCGCACGCCGACCCCACGGCAGCATCTGGCCTATATAGCTGGGTCGAATGACAAGTGGGCCATCCTTAGCCAACAGCAATTTGGGTATCTGCCAGAGCATGTCTGGCGAGGCTGGGGGGAAAATGTTGGCCTCGGACAGATAACCGGCATTTCCGGCAGAACATGCCTGCATGGGCATGTCGCGCTCGATAACGGTCACGCGCTTGCCGTTGCGCAGCAACTCCATGGCGACTGAAAGCCCAATAATTCCACCGCCAACCACGGCGATCGATTCCTTCGAGGCAGAACGGCTCATGGCAACCACTTCCTCAATGGCCTCGGAGGTCCGATAGAAAACGCTGGGCGCGTTCGCTTTGCGGGTTTGTAAAAAATGCGTCGGGCGTACCAGTCTCGACCAATCGACCGTGGTCCATAAACCACACGCGGTTGCTGACTTCGCGCGCGAAGTTCATTTCGTGAGTCACGCACATCATCGTCATGCCTTCTCGCGCCAAGGACTTCATGACGTTGAGAACCTCGCCCACCATCTCCGGATCCAGCGCGCTTGTCGGTTCATCGAAAAGCATGACCGGAGGCTCCATAGCTAACGCACGGGCAATGGCGACTCGTTGCTGTTGGCCACCTGATAGTTGCTGCGGATAGGACTCCGCCTTATTTGCTAAACCGACGCGGTCGAGCAGCTCCATCCCCTTATCTCGCGCCACTTTCCTTGACTTGCCAGCGACTTTCATGGGCGCCAAGATGATGTTGTCAAGCGCAGACATGTGGGGGAACAAGTTGAAGCTCTGGAAAACGAAGCCCACACGAGTTCGGAACTTGTTGATGTCCACTGATTTCTCGTGCACATCCTTGCCCTCAAGGAAGATCTGCCCACCCTTGATTTCTTCGAGCCTATTGACCGTACGAATCAGCGTTGACTTGCCTGAACCTGACGGACCACAGACAACCACAACCTCCCCTTTGCCGACTTGCTCTGTCACATCGACAAGAGCTTGGTATTCGCCATACCACTTGTTAACTTTGGAGAATCGAATCATTTGGGACTCCTGCGGAAGAGGTAACACGGTTTCTTCGACGCTCCACGCGGCGTTCAACGACCTGCGCGGTTTTGGTAAGGGCGAAGCAGACGGAAAAATAGATCAACGACAGCGTCACGAACACCTGCAACGGTTTGGTGAGTAGCGCGGAATTGACTTGATTGGCCGAGAAGGTGAGCTCATGCACGCTGATAACGTAGCCGATGGACGTTTCCTTGATGGTGGAGACGAACTGACTGATCAGGCTTGGCAGCATGTTGTAGAGTGCCTGCGGCAAGATGACTTGGCGCATCGTCAACCCATAGCTCATGCCCAACGAGCGGGAAGCTTCGGTTTGCCCTCGTGGCAGCGCCTCAATGCCCGCACGCACGATCTCGGACATGTAGGCTGCCTGGTACAGCACCAGGGTCACAACCAGTGTGGTGAATGCGCTCGTAGGTCTGCCGATCAGCACGGGCACAAGAAAGTAGCTCCAGAACACAAGCATCACCAAAGGTATGCCGCGGATCACGTAGACGAACACGGTGCTGGGCCATCTCAGAATCGCGTGGGAAGACAAGCGACATAGCGCCAATACGATGGACAAGGGAAATGCCAAGCCCAGACCAAGCACGGACAGAATCAGCGTGAGCGCCAGTCCGCCAAGCGGCCCGCGAGGTGCTTGACCGATCAACAGGCTGGGCAGATGGTCTTGTAAAATCTCCCACATGATTTATCTCCCAGGCACTTGCATGCGCCGGGCCACGAGAGCGCCAATGCCCATGAGCCCCAGCGAAACCACCAGATAGAACCCTGTGGCCAACGTGTAGGCCTCAAACGTCCTGAAGGTTTGGTTCTCGATTTCCCGCACGACGTACGTCAGTTCCGCCGCGCCCAGCGCCATGGCCAGACTCGTGTTCTTAAACAGGATGACGGTGTGGTTGATGAACGGCGGCAAAGCCGTGCGCATGGCCTGGGGCATCACCACGAAGCGCATGGTCTTGATGAAGCTCAATCCCAACGATCGGGATGCTTCAAGCTGACCCGGCGGCACGGCACGCAAGCCGCTGCGGACGTCTTCGCAGAAGTATGCGGACATGCACAACCCGATAGCAATGGAGGCGAATATAAGTTCTCCGTTGTGCGCGTTGATCCAAGACTGCGCCGCATCGGGCAGCAGGGTGGGGATACCGAAGTACCACAGGAACAGGTGCGCGAGGATGGGAACGTTCTGCTGGTACGACACCCATGCAGCAACAGCGCGTTCCGCTACCGGATTGCCGGTGACCCGCAGAGTGGCCAAGGCCACCCCAAGGAAAAAGGCGAGTAGCAAGCTCGACGCGGTCAACAGACCTGTGTACTTGATACCCGTTATAAGGTGGTCAAGATTGGGCGCCGCCAGGAGCGAGCTGAAGTTCAGACTGATTGACATGGCAGCACCGATCGATGACGCACCTTCATCTCAGCCCTTGATGGGCTCGACCTTGAAGTCGCGGCGCATCTGGTACTGCGTACTCGGGCCCATCCACTTGTCGAAGATTTGCTGCGCTTCGCCTGACTTCTCCATGGCGTCGAGGGCTTCGTTCACGGCCGCTTCCAGCGCAGGCTCACCCTTTCGCAGGCCCAGACCCCAGGACTCGCGACCCACTGGCGGGCTGAGCACATCGATGTTTGCGCTCGTGCCCAGCTTTGAGATGAAGCGGCGCATGAGCGATTCGGACAAGACGTAGCCGTCCACCTTGTTCTGCACCAATGCCGTGAACGCTGAAGGGGCGTCGTCATAACTCACCAACTGAGCTGAGGGCACCACCTTTTGCATGAGCGGGATGTTGCTCGAGCCCTTGATGGTTGCAACGCGCTTGCCGGCCAAGTCATCACGTTGCGTGAAGGCTCCCTTCTTGGCGGCGATGGATTGATTGCTGACGAAGTAGGCCCTGGAGAACGCGATCTGTTCGGCGCGGGCCGGGTTGTAGCCGAGCACCGCCGCCAGGATGTCCACGCGCCCCTGCGTCAACTCGGGAATGCGCGCTTCCAAGGAAACGACCTTGGGCTCAGCCTTCAACCCCATCCGCTTGGCGACTGCCTTGCAGAAGTCCACATCGTAGCCGACGACTTCGCGCGAAGCGGTGTCCTGGAACGCGAAGGGCTCCAGCGTCCCGACGACGCCACACACCAGGGTGCCTCTGGCCTTAACGTCAGTCAGCGTGTCCGCGTGCGCGGCCCCGATAGAACAGAACAGGCCGGCCACAGCGAGGGAAGAGAAGATATTTTGGAGTTTCATGGTCATTGCTTTCGAAGTTGAGGAGGAGGTCCGCGAGCTGGCCTCAGCAGCAATGGGGCGGACATAACCCGCGGACATATGTATTCTTCGCAAGTTGTCATATTCCGTAAAGGGATATTTATTGATATAATTTCATTCTTTTTTGATAACTAAAATCAGGGTAAGGCCCTATGCTCAGGTCTCTTTGGAACTCATAAGGACCAGATGACTACTTTTCGTGAACTGGAAGCGCTCACAGCAGTTGTCGATCAGAGGTCGTTCAAAGGCGCCGCCCGTAGCCTCAACACCTCCCAATCGGCTGTTTCCCGGCTAATCAATGAACTGGAATCTGAGTTCGGGTTGCCCCTGTTCTCTCGCGATCAGCGTGCTGCCCGCCTGACCGTGACAGGCAAAGAAGCGCTACGCATCGCGAGGGCTGCTCTCAAGCAACGTGATACCTTGACCGAGCGCTTTTGCAGTGCGGAACTCGTTTCGCCTTCGCTGCGTTTCGGCGTCACGGAGTTGGCGGCGGTGACATGGCTGCCGCAGTTCGTGGGCAGACTACGCGATCGATACCCCAAGCTACTTCTCGAGGTAGAGGTAGGTTCATCGCCCCAGCTCTATCAAAAAGTTCATAGCGGAAGACTGAACCTGGCCGTGGTGATCGATGTAGTTCGGACGACGGATATGGTCCGTATTCCGGTGGGAACGGCTACTATGGGGTGGTTCAGTGCGCCAGGATTACTGCACACTGAAACCCTATCTCTGAACGAACTTGAGTCGCATACTCTGCTGCTACAGGGTCCATCGACCGGTGCCGGCCAACGACTCGAGGCGTGGCTAAGAGAGCGGTCAATGAAGCCAGTCAATGTGATCCACAGTGACAGTTTGGCTGCTCTTTCAGGCATCGCCGCAGCAGGGCTTGGCATTGCGAATCTGCCGATGGCGGTCGCGTCTGACGCGCTCCAACGAGGCCGCCTGCGCGAAACAAGAATTCCTGTCGAATCCCCCAACCTCCGTTACGTGGCTATCGCGCGCATCGACACGGCCTCAGCCTTCCACAGAGCTGCTATTCAGGTGGCACAGCGCAGTTGCGACTTCGACACGCCGTTCCATGCGCAGCCTGATCGCCGTCTACTGGGGCCATCTGCATGATGACGATTAAGCAGTTGCAGGCCTTCTACTGGGTGGCACGTTTGGGAACACTCAGCAAGGCCGCTGAAAAGCTGCATATCACACAGTCGGCCGCAACGAAACGATTGCAGGAGGTCGAAGGGCTTGCCGCTGTGCCTCTCTTCGAAAATGTTGGGCGAAAAAACGTGTTGACCTCGAAAGGTCAGGAACTTGCGAGCGAATGCGAACGGCTGTTCGCCTTGCTCAACGAACTCGATCTTATGAAGGGATCGACCCAGCAGCCTGCTCGCCTAGTGCACATAGGACTGACCGAATTGACCGCATTAACGTGGTTTGGCCGTTTCATCAAGGAGATGAAGAACATCTACCCGTCAGTTGCAGTTCAACCGGAAATTGATCTGTCTACGTTGTTGCGCCGGGGTGTGGAAGAAGGGCGTCTCGACTTTGCAATCCTGCCGGACCCCCCGCCAGTCGCCGGGCTTGAGCGCATGTTGCTCGGCACAGTTCCTTTCGGTTGGTTTGCTGCACCTGGCACATTTTCTGCCGAGTTCGCTCACTCATTGCGCGACCTAGCAGCATTCACGGTAATCGAGCAAAGCGCGAATTCGATAATTACGGAGTTGTGTGGACAGCTTTGGGAAGAGGCGGGCGTGTATCCAGAACGCATTTATGGCGGGAATAACGTAAATGCTTTGGCTGGACTTATCTCTGCAGGGGTAGGCATCAGTTGCCTGCCCATTGCAATGTTCACTCAGGAAATCGAACGCGGACAATTGCAACTCGTGAACACCACCCCTGCGGCCCCTAGAGTACCTTATCACTTTTGCTTCTTGAGTCATATTCACTCAGCACTGGGCTATGGTGTCGCGGAAATCGCGAAGCGGTCGTTCTCTCTGCCTAGTTGAACTGTCAAACTCCGCTTTAACCAGCGGCATGGCCGTAGTGCAGTCGTCAATCCACCTTGGCGCCCGAGGTTCGCACGAGTTCCGCAGCCTCCGGCATCTGCTTCTTCACGAATGCCCAGAATTCGTCGACTTTCATCGGTTTTGCGGGAATCGCGCCTTGATCCGTGAACTGCTTCTGCACTTCAGGGTTCTGAAGCGCCTTTGCGAGCGCTGAATTCAGTGTTTCAAGGACCGGACGTGGCGTTTGGGCAGGTGCAACGAGTCCGTACCAAGAGTCCGTATAGAAGCCCTTCACGCCGGCCTCGTCGAAGGTAGGAACGTCTGGCAGCGCGGGAATCCTATGCCGCGATGCGACAGCCAGGGCCCTCAACTTGCCCGAATGGATGAAAGTCACCGCGCCAGTGGTGATGACCAAGTCCAATCGACCGCCCATCAGGTCTGTGATTGCCGGCGCAGTGCCCTTGAACGGAATGTGCGCGATGTCCACGCCGGCAAGCTTCCTAAACGTCGCGCCTGCCAAGTGCTGCGTGGAACCCACACCACCGGACCCGTAGTTCAGCTTGCCGGGAGTCGCTTTTGCAGCGTCAATCACGTCCCGGACAGACTTGTATGGTGAATCCTTCGGTACGAGCAATGTGCCGGGCGAGGTGTTGATCAGGCCGATCGGCGCAAAATCTTCGATCGGCTTGTAGTTGAGTTTGGAGTACAGCTCAGAGTTCAGGCCGTGCGACGCCACCGTCGCGAGCATGATGGTATAGCCGTCCGGCTTGGCCTTCGCGACGAGGTCGGAGCCGATGTTTCCGCCCGCGCCAATTCGGTTGTCGATGACGATCGGCTGCCCCAACGCGGATGTCATGTGTGTCGCGATCAAGCGTGCAACGTTGTCTGCAGGCCCGCCCGCAGGCCATCCGACGACCAGAGTGACAGGTCGATTGGGATAGACCGCCTCTGCGCCCGCTGGTGCGTTGAGCAACGCCAGGCCGGCGATCATCAGGAAGACTACCCAACGACCGAATTGAATTGGACGGGATCGAATCGTGTGTGAACTGGTTTTCATGGCTTTGTCTCTGTTGATGAGTTGGGAAGGGGCACAACACCAGCACCCAGTGGGGCCAGTTGCCAGTCAGTCGCAGACTGGATGCAGGCAGGTGAAACCTCGGCGATAGACCTCAAGCCCAGCATTGCCAAGTCTCTTGAGACTTCCGTCCGCAACAGCTCAATGGCATGTGCCACACCTGTCGTCGAAGCTACTGCAGCTGCGTAGTTGAAGGGGCGCCCTACAAAAACGCAGCGGGCGCCCAAGGCCAAGGCTTTCAGGACGTCAGTGCCTCTACGTATGCCACTGTCGAGCATGACGGGAAGCTGCGGCACGGCACGGACGATCGCAGGCAAGGCGCGCAGTGGCGCTACTGCCCCATCCAGTTGCCTTCCGCCGTGGTTGGACACAATGAGACCGTCGGCGCCATGCCTCTGGGCGATGATCGCGTCCTCGGCCGTGAGAACTCCCTTGATCACCAAGGTGCCCGTCCATCGGCGCCGAATCGCGGCGATGTGGCTCCATGCCAGATGGCTGCGGTCCGAGAAGTCGCGAAGGACGTTTGGAGACAGGATCGGCGCACCGCGCTTGGCATACGAGTTCTCGAAGTGCGGCATGCCATGCCGCAGCAGCGTCCGCAGGAAAGTCCCCACCAGCCAGCGTGGGTGGGTGATGCCTTCCCATGCCAAGCCAATGCTCGGGCGCAGTGGCGCTGAAAAGCCCGCTCGGAGGTTATTCTCGCGGTTGGCCGCCACTGGCGTGTCGACGGTGATAACAAGCGTTCGAACGCCTGCGGCCTCGACGCGATCCAGCAAGGCGTCAATTTCGACCGGGTCCCCGGGGAGGTAGGCCTGGAACCAGGTGTGCGGCGCGACGGCCATCACATCTTCAAGCCGGATCAGCGAGGATCCGCTCATGATGGCCAGCACTCCAGCGTCCTGTGCCGCCTGCGCTTGCACGATGTCGCCCCGGTAGGCTGACAGCGCCGAGATGCCCATCGGTGCGATGCCGATTGGCGCGTTATAGCGACGCCCAAAAAGCTCAATTTCTGTGCTGCGTTGCGAGACGTTCGTCAGCACGCGAGGTCGAAATGCCAGTTCTGCGAAGGCCTGACGGTTCCCGGTCAGCGAAGCGTTGTCCTCAACTGCCCCGCTTATGTAGGCGTAGATGGGGCGTGGGAGGTGACGCCGCGCCTGATTCTCGAAATCATCCAGGGACAAAATTGATCTGCACACCCTCTGGGTATGAGCTGAGGCGTTCCGGTGATCGGTCTCTCGGGTGTTGGTGGCGAGAACGCTGTACATATCCTCACTATAGGAACCACTGAGACCTAAGAAAAGCGAATAGTTTTCACATTATCATTACACCTTTTTCGAACATTCGATCTGAAACTTCTGTCCACATGACCTTGAAGCAACTGGAAGCTTTCTACTGGGCGGCAACTTGCATCAACTTCGCTGTTGCGGCGCAGCGGGTTCATCTGTCCGTTTCTTCGTTGTCGAAGCGCATTGGTGAATTGGAAAACTCCCTGAATGTTCAGCTATTCGACCGCAGCGGTCGAAATGCCAAACTGACGGAGCGTGGAGAGCAACTGCTGCCCCGCGTACGTGAGTTTTTGCGTGCCAGTGTTCAGCTTCAGCAATCTGTTGGTCAGCATCTGGGACTGCAGGGTCGATGCCGTCTGGGCATGGGCGAACTGAGTGCATTGACATGGCTTCCTGACCTCGTGCGAAAGGCGGCGGAACTGCATCCGGCGTTAGAGATCGAGCCCTGCGTGGACATCGGCCAAGTGCTTGAACAGCGGATTGACGACGGAGAATTGGATTGCGTTGTCATCGCCGGTTATGCATCCCGAAATCATCTGGCAACTGAGATCGTGGGTGATGGTCAGTTTGTCTGGGTCGCCAGCAGGGAGTTGATCGAACGTGCAGGCGCCGACCATCCGAGATTGCTCATAGGAAACCAAACTTTGGTCTCATTGCCGGATGGCGCTGGGAGCACTCGCATTTTGGACCAGTGGCTGTCAGAGCAACGTGTCTCAGTAAACAGGCGACTGACATGCAACAACTGGGGCGCTGTCGTCGGCATGTTCGTAGCTGGCACCGGCTTTGGTTTCATGCCGACACGATGGGCTCAAGAATTGGAGGCTAGAGCGGCTCTGCAGATTTTGGCTCGAGACGAGACCCTGGCGCCATTGACATACGCCGCCCAATGGCGAAGAGACGACTCCAGGCTGCTGATCTCAGAATTGCGTGAAATGATCAAGTTCTGCTTCCATCTCACTGCTCCTCGCGCCCTCACATAACTACTCGCCGCCGCACCCGTGATCACGCGCCAGCGGGCTCAGATGGAATGACTTCGCTGCCTGTCGAAATTCCAAGTGACTGATGGGCCACGAACCACGGCATTGAGGCGCTGGCCCAGTCGCCGCTCGATCACAGGCCGCCACGGTACCAAGCTGAAAGCCATGCCGTCGTCGAGCATGGCGAAGCGGCCGCTGGTGAGTTGAATGGACCGGCGGTAGACGCCGCTGGACTGCTGGCCGTCCTGCAGCGGACGGTAGGTTTGGCCGGTCTGGTCTTGGAGGGATTTACCCACGGCTGTCAGTTCACGGTCGCGCAGAGTCCCCAGAAAATTGCGCGCAAGGACCACACGCTTGCCTCGGCGTTTCGCCAGCCCTTGCTCGACGAGGAAGTCCTCTCGATACTGCATCGCGTCTCGCACCTGCGCGCCGAAGCCATGATTTGCCACACCGCCAACAGCGACTAGATTACGGTCCAGCCAGGTCGCGCCGACTGCCCGCGCCTGCTGCTCGATGGGTAGATGCGAGCGTAGCTCGATAACGTAGCCTGCTGTCTTCTCCGAGTCGTACTGCTGCGCTCTCTGCCTCAGGTCGCTCGGGATCGTCCAAACGCCATCGACGATGCGTTCCACCACACCCGCGCGCCGCAGGGCTTCAAGCCGGCGCACATGGGTTTCGATGGCGGCCTGCGGATCACGATCGCCGGCCTGCTCGAGCTGGTCCAGATGACTGCTCGTGCTGTAGATGCCGTCCTTGGACGCCGTCAGGATGTTGATGTCTACAATCTTTTCCTGCGCCGGTGGCTTGACCTCCACGATGACGTGCATCGGCAGCTCGGCCAAATCGACCCTGACCGGTAGCTTCAGGTAATGCGCCCGACCGTCGACGCCATCGATCACTAGATACCCCCGGTCGTTCAACTCATCAGCCAGACCCTTGCCGGCGATGCGGCCGATCACAGGCGCTGTGTTGGCAAGATCGGCGTCATGCACCACCAGTTCGCGCTTCTGATCCTTGAGTGCGCGGCGCATGGTGTCCAGTGCATCCTCTCGCTCGCCCATGGTGTTAAGCGTGGCCGCCATACCGGGCTGGAGCTTCCATCGATTCGCATCCGCCCGCTCGGCAAGTCTCATCCCTTCGAGACGCTGTAGCCGCGCCCGCAGAACGTTCTGGCGTTGCCCATCCGTCGGGTTGCCTGTCAGGTCGATGCCATCCGGGCCGGCTTGCCGGATCAACGCCCGGTCGAGGCTGGTCAGTCGCTGCTGGTCCACCTCGCGCAGCAGGCGCTGCCGCATCTCAGCTTCTGTACGCGGCCCCAGCCACTCGGTGGCGATTTCGCTGGCGCGCATGCGCATTCCATGCGCCATGTAGTCAGGGGCGATCACTAGATCCTTCTTGCTGGCGGTACGACCGTTCAACACGATGTGGGTGTGCGGGTTGTCCGTGTCCCAGTGATCGACGGCCACCCAGTCCAATCGGGTCTCCAGGTCGATCTCCATGCGGCGCATCAACTGGCGGGTGAATCCCTTGAGGTCTTCCAGCTCCAGCCCGTCTTCGGACGAGACGATGAAGCGGAACTGGTGGCGGTCGTTTTGGCCGCGTTCCTGGAAAGCCTTGAGGTCGACCCCATCGGTGTCCGGGCCGTAGGCCTGGCCCTTCTGCCCATCGCGGGTGACACCGTCGCGCTCGATGTAGCGCAGGTGAACTGCCACCGAGTTCGGGCTGGCGCGCTTGAGCACGACGAAACGCGACTTGATGACCACACGCCGCGCGTTCGGCAGCAGGCGCTGGCCAGCCGTGGACGCCGCGACGCGGCCGCGCCCGAACGTGTTGGCGGGTCTACCAAGGCTCTTGCCCGAGGGCTTCGCGCCGGTCTTCGACACCTGCTTGAGAACCTCAGAAACAAAGCGCTGCGAGCGGGGCCCGCCGCGCGACTTCGGCTCCGCGGGCTTGACCCGAAAGCGATCCTCGTCATTGCCAGCCATGGAGACTCCAGCGCACAGCGGCGCAGCGCATCGGAAGCGGCACGCGACAGACGCCGCTACCATCCGGCTTGCAGGCTCTGCGCGGCACGCGCAGGACCCCTTGCGGTGCCGCCGCAAACCCACGTGCAGACTGGCTTGGAGGGGCGCGACGTGCCACCCCCTTTATCTGGCCCTCCGTCTCCGCCTTCCGCATCCGCTCCCGGCTCCGACTTGCCGCCAGCCGCGCACCGGGTGCGCAACGCTGCCCGAGAGGCAGCGGCGGTGCAGCGCATGCTGCACGCTGGCGACGGGCTCCCTGCACGACCGAGTGCAGTGCAGGCGCATGCCCGGCTGCAGTTCGGCGACATGTTTGATGACGCGATGGACCCGAACTCATAGCGCGCTCCAGGGCCACAGTGGTCGCGCGATGCCGAGGACGGCGGACACCGGTATGGGGCCGAAGTAACGGCTGTCGAAGGACGCTGGGTTCGTGTCGCTGAGCAGGAACAGTTCGCCATCTGAAAGCGGACGACACTGTGCCCAAGCCACCAGCGGCCGGCGCTCGCCGTCATGCGTTCGCGCGGTCGCCACCACTACCTTGTCCACGCGCACAGCCTGTTCCCGAACGCACACCAGCTGCGGCGCGACGGCGCCAACACGTTTGAGGATTGGCACGCCGTTCGGAAGATAGCCGCGCTGTCCCGCAAACGAGGCTACGTCGGCGGGAAGCTGAGCCAGCACGATGCTGCCGACATGCAGCGAGGCTGCGTTGTCGATGCTGCTGACCCGGTACCAGCCGCGCGGCACGCTGTCCGTCGGGTTGTAGACCACGAACACCCGGTCATGCGCCGATATCGGCATGAAGGCCGGCGCGCACAGTGCAGCCAGGCCAATGCCCATCCCGGCGAGGAGCACGCGCCGGCTCATCTCAATGCTCCTCGCGCAAGATGCGCCGCATGCCGCTCGGTGGTGTAGTCCGGCAGCGGCTGGCGTGCTGCCAGCCGGTTGCCGACCGTGCGCCAGTACGTGACGGCAACCGCGGCCGGATTGACGCCCAGCACTTCGATGGCGTCGATCACTTCGAGCACCGCCTTGACCTGCTGCTCGCCATCGGCGCGCAGCAGGATGTGCGCGCCGGGGGCTACGCCCGCGATGCGTTGCGCGCCCTCGAACGGCGTCGGCGCCTGCAGCACTATGAGCTGCCAGAGCGCCGTGCCGTAGTCATTGCCGATCCACTTCACGCGGCAGCAGACTGAGTTGGGTTCGAATGTCGCCACACGCCGCCAGCGGTCCAACACCGTCTCGCGCACCGGCTGGCCGAAGCGCAGCCAGACGTTCACGCGATGCTCGACGAAGGCGAGCGAGACCCGCATATGGACAGGCCGTGGCGGAAGCACAGCCTGGGGCCAAGCCTGCACGGTGACGGGGAGCAACTGCATCATGGCTGGCCTGCGCCGTACTCGCGCTCCAGCAGCTCGCGCAACATCTCGGCCGCCGTGTCGCCGCGTTCGAACGCGATCACCTTGATGCGCCCGCGAAGCGACGGCGTCACGTCAATGGTCAGGCGAGCGGTGTAGATCGATGCTTTGGGGGCACCCTCTGGTGCATCGGCCTGCCGCACCCAGGTCGAAGCCGGGTCGACCGCCGGCTTGCGGCCGATGGGTGCCCGCTTGGGCGCTGCAGATGACGCAGATGCCGTCATCGCAGCATCTCCCGTACCGCTTGCGCAAGTGCGGCGATCTCGCGCGCGGCGGCGCTCTTTGGCGCGGCTTCGCATGCGAGCCGGCCTGCAGCCACGCTGTCGGCGAACACGATGCGCTGCGAGACTTCGGTGTGCAGCGCGGCGAAGGGCTGATCGGCTAGCGCGGCGCGTGCTTCGCGCCCAATCACCGTGCCGACCACACGCCGGTTGATCACGAAGGCCGCGCGTAGCTGCGGCCTGAACACCCGAGCCTCGGCGATGAGCGTCACCATCTCTGGCTGGCCCACACGTCGTAGGCGCTGGGCTGCACCGGAATCAGCACCAGGTCGGCGGCCAACAGCGCGGAGCGCGCAAGGGCTGCGACCCTGGGCGGTCCGTCGATCACCAAGTAATCCGCCTCCAGGGCGATCTGCGGCGCTTCCTGGTGCAGCGAGTCCCTCGCCAGCCCGAACACGCCGTAGAGCCGTTCCTGGCCGTTCTGAAGCCGTCGCTGCGCCCAGTCGAGGGCTGAGCCTTGTGGATCGGCGTCGAGCAGCGTCACGCGATTTCCCGCCATCGCCAGTTCACCGGCCAGGTGTGTGGCGAGCGTGGTTTTGCCTGCGCCGCCTTTCTGGTTGAGCAGCGCGATCACCCTTCCGGGCCGCTCGTGTCTTCCTGGTAAGCGGTTTTCGGCTGTTTGGACTGCCTCCGGCGAGGCACTGCCCGTCTTTTGAGCAGCTTCGGTTCGCGCGCGCGTGACTTCCATTTATGTATTCCTTTAGATGTTTAGGGCGACCCGAAACCGTTGCTGGGCGCGGCTTTCCGGACGATTGGTGCGGGCGATCCACCGATACTTCTGCGGGCGATCCACCGAGGGTCGTGCGGGTGATCCACCGAGCCCATCCCCAAGCCATCCACAGGTTCTTCAACAGAAGCTGTGGATAAGTCACTCTCGGAGGGTTCGGTTTGGCCGGGCCGAAAGGCCAGCCATTCGATGCCGCCGCTGCGCTCCAGAGACAGCTGGTAGCCGGGCAGCGCCTGGCGCCGCGCGAGCTGGCGCACTTGAAGCGCGAAGTCCGAAGCGCGCTGCAGGCTTCCGGATTTCAGGTGCAGGTGGCGCATCTCGAAGCGCCAGCCCGCAGGCTGCCGGCCGCCGTGCTTGCGCACCAGCCGGTACAACCAGCGCTCAATGCCACCTGAAAGCCGGAAATAGGTCGGATCGAGCGTGAGCACCAGGGCCTCATCCATCACACCGCTGAAGAACCAGTCGGCCAAGATCAGCTCGATGCCGTCGGAACGCCCGTCGGGCCGGATGTATTCCTTCCACTCGTTGATCCAGGAGAAGCGGTGCACGCGCTTGCCGCCGTTCGGGCGCTCGCGCTGGCGTAGCGTCGTGGCGACGGTGGTGGACTGCAGGCGGTCCAGCGCGGCGCGCAGCGCCAGGTAGTCGCTGCGACCGGTACCCCGCTGCGCAAAACGCAGGATCTCGTAAGGCGTGGCCACCATCAGACGCGAAGGCGCGATGCCTTCCTTCTTCGCCTGGATGATTTGGCTGGCGGCCCAGATCAACACATCGGCATCCCAGATAGTGGCGATGCCGTGCTCGGGCACCCCCTCGACGGTGAGCGAGATGCCGCCGGCCTCGAAGCGGATCGGCACGATGCGCGGCGACTTGGCCAGGGAGAAGAACGGGTAGGCCATCAGGTCCTGCGCATCGCGCAGCGCCATGTCGCCGTGCGGCAACGCGCGGAACAGCGTGAGCTGTTCGCGCTCGCTCAGTCGCTTCGACATGCCGTGTGTCCCCCGTGCGGCCGTTCAGCGAACCGAATCTCGCTGCACGTAGCCTGGGTCCGAGGTCATGCCGTAGGCGCGGCTGTCGGCCCAGGCACGCAGGTCAGCGGCCGCGTAGACGACGCGCGCGCCGAACTTGCGGAACCGCGGACCACCTCCTAGTACGCGGTGCTTTTCCAGCGTGCGCGGCGAGAGCCGAAGGAACGCGCCGGCTTCGTCGGTGGTCAGGAATTCGGGATTAGCGGGGGCCGCTGGGACCGCCGAAGCCGCAGAGGGCTGCGGCGCAGGCGCGGCGGCCGTGCGGGAAGAGAAAGAACTGCCAACTGCCATGACGACCTCCATCGCTGTCGATGGGCCGCAAACCATTCGCGGCCCGATGGAGGCAGTCTCGGGAATCAGGCCCGATCAGGGCAGGGAGAAATTCAGCGCACTCGTTCGTCTCCGGGGTGCTTCGCGGCGGGATGCGATACGCCGGCCAGGGCCAGGTAGCCGCGGGTCACATACGCCTCTGCCCGTCGCATCAGGTGGCGCACCTGAGCGCGGAGTTCACCATCCTCGTGCCAACGTAGAACAACAGCTTCGAGACCGAATAAGGCCTGGGCGATGTCGCGATGCGAAGCGCCTGCTTGCGAGGCGTCGAACGCCTGCAGGGCGCGTAAATGAAGCAGCGCGGCGCGGGACACTGCCCGTGCAGGGTCGACCTGCGGCGTATGGCCTTCCAAGGCCTGCGCTTGCGCGGAGAAAGTGTCGAGCTGGCCACGAAGGCGCGGCGCCAGCGGTACGGCGCTCGCGTAAGCGGCGCCGTCAGCCAGGACGCCAGACAGCGACAAGCGCATGCGCTGCGCGCTGAGGTCGGCAGTCAGCGCCAAGTCGCGGCCGTCAAGCGCCAAACGCTTGCGGCCAGGGATGCGCCACAGGTCGAAGCGGCTAGCTGTTGACTTGCGCGCGGGCGCAGGACGCACATGCAACAAGTCGTCCGAGGACGACAGCCACAGCGGCTGTGCATTGCGCCCGTCCCTATCAGGGTTTTCGGCGACATCGCAACCCCCAACGGGCAAAGGACACCACGCGCTTGCGGCGCGCCCAATCCGAGCGGTAGCTCGGATGGCGGCGCAAGTACTCCCAGGCGAGAGCAGAGTTGTCCAAGTCCAGCACATAGAGGTAGGCGGCGGACACGCCCCATGGCGCGCCAGGCAGGTCTTCGGGGTTGGGTTTGGTCACAGAATCCTCCTTTGGAAGAGGAACACTGCCACAGACGAGGAAAAGCAGGATCGCCTTTAAGGCGACCTTACGCCGCGCGATTAGCGATGTTGCAGCAACACATCAGTCGTTGATCGAACCGTCGCGCTGTGCGTCGGCCAGGTAGCCTGACAACGGCTGGCGCGGTTTGAAGTGAGGATCGGCCACGATGCGCATGCCCTGTGGCCCGCGGACACCTTCAAGGGCCGAGAGGCTGACCTGCCCAAGCTCAGGACTCCCGGTGCCGGCGTCGCACAGGCCGTAGGCCTTGTCTCCATCGGCGTCGAGCTCGGTCAGCAGCCAGGCAGCCCCGGCGTCCAGCGTGTAGAGCTTGACCACGGGCAAGGGGTCAAGAGTGTCCCCACGCACCCGCGCGACACCGTTGGCCAGCATCCGGCCTCGCTGTTCGTCTGTGAGAAATGTCATGGCGATTTCGTGAGGTAGTTACATACTAATTCGCGGGAGGCATAACGCAAGCCCCACTGCGACAGCGCTTCTCGAACCGTAAATTTCGGGACACAAGCGCGCTGGAACAATGCACGTTATTTTATGAGTTAAAGATAACGTGGTTTTAATAGACATGAAACACGACGCTTCTGTGTATGCAGAAGCAAGGAATTCAGCGCGGGCGGCCAACCGGCGCGACGACATTTGAGGCGGGCCCGGCACGGGCCTTTGGCGATGCCGTGCGCAGCCTGCGCACCGAGGACGGCATCGCCCAGGAAACCCTGGCCCACGTGGCGGGCATCGAGCGCTCCCACATGGGGAAGATTGAGCGCGGCGAGCACATGCCAACCTTGGCCATGATCTTGAAGATCGCCCGAGCGTTAGGCCGCAGCGCAGGTGAACTGATGCTGGAAACCGAAGCACGGCTGCTCAAGGAAGAGGGTTAAGGCAGGATTGGCCGCCAGCAGTCGCCGGCGGCCAATAGATCGACGCTAGACCACGATCCGCCCGGCCAACCGCGCCTCCCGCGCATACGAGCTCAGACGCGTCTGCGGTGCGAAGTGCAGATCCCGTTCAACCGGAAGTCCGAGCCCGCCGCGCACCGCCGCGATCTCTGCCAGGCTGACCCACCCCAGCTCGGGAAACCCCAAGCCCAGGTCGCACAGCCCGAACGCATGGTCGTGGTCGTCCGGATCGATCTCGGTCAGCAGCCAGGTCGCCCCTGCGTCCGGGGTGAACAACTTGACCACCGGGGCGGGATCGAAGTTTTCCTGTTCGAGGGACTGTCGGCCGTTGGCAAGCAACTGCATGTGTTGGTCGTCGGTGATGAGCTTCGTCATGGTCTTCTCCTTGGAAGGAATAAGGGCGGGATTGCCCGAGACCGGAAGCAGCACGTCGCAGCGCAGCCGTCAGGGTTCAACAGACGGCCGCCAGGACGCCAGCGTGCAAGGCACGCGCAGACCTTGACGGCGAGAACGGCGTGATACGGTGAAGGGAACAGCAAACCAGCCCACTCGCTCCTGCAAACGCAGTGCGCAGCGCCGCCAGGCGCGAAGGCGTCAGCGATGAAAGCCCGAAGGGGCGAGACGCCACCGGCGGCTCGATGCGCAGCACAACAGCGCGGCCGGCATCGCCGGAGACGCACGAAAACTCATAGGCTTAATCACGAATATGCAGAGAGTCGTAGACCCACCGATACGGCATTCACCAAACCCGCGGAAGCGCAAAGCCGTCTTCACGAATCGCCGTCAACCCGCAGAACCACAAAGTCGCATAAGCTGATTGGCGAGCAGGCGCAGATACGGATGTACTTGTTTGAGGCCATCCGCAATGCCGCGAGTCAGGTGTCAGTCCGTTCCATCCGCTGACGCGCAAGAGCGGCACTGAACGAATACGATGCCTGTATGGAAGCTCCCCAACAAGAAACCTCTGTCGATCCCTTGGAAGTCATGCTCCGTCGTTCCGACGAGCTGCACGAAGCCCTGTTGCACCTGCTCGACGGTGCCGAGTTCGATCCTTCACCTCGCGGCGAGGCTGCCTTCAGTATGTGTTCCGTTGCGCTTGAGCATGGTCTCAGCCTGCGAGCCTTGATGGCGATGGGATTGGCCACGTCGGCGGTCGGCCTGATGCGGCTGCAGTTCGAGGCTTTGACTCGCGCCATGTGGCTGCAGTACGCGGCCAACGACCTGGCCATCGAAAAGCTCACCGCGCCGCTGACCACCGAGAGCGAGTTGGCCGCAAAAAATCTACCTTCGGCCAGCGAAATGATCGAGCAAATTGGCAAGCGTGTCGGCATCAACGTGCCCGCGGCCGCACACCAAATGCTGGCCCACTTCAAGGACGTGTCCTGGCATGCCATGAACTCTTTCGTGCATGGCGGCATCCATCCGCTGCGCCGGCAGGCCGAGGGCTTCCCGGTTCACCTGGCCCTGCAGATCCTGCGCAACTCCAATGGCCTGCTCACGATGACCGCCATGGCCCTCGCGGTCCTGACGTGGGACGAAGCCGTCGTTAAGCCCATGAGTAAGATCCAGCCCGCGTTCGCCGACTGCCTGCCCGAGCTGTTGAAATGACGGCTGACGGGGAATAAAAAGGCGCCCCGCAGTGGCGGGGCGCCGAGGGCGACGCTCAGTCGCCCTTGCTGCGTGACCAGATCAGGTTGTGCGCGCCGTCCTCGCCTTCTACCAGGCGGGCATAGATGGTTGCAGGGAACGACGGGTCATCCAGGGTCGCCGACAGGTAGGGGCGATCCGATTTGCTCACTTTCTTCCACGCCGCGCCGATCTCGAAGTTGCCAGCGACGATGCGGTAGTCCGGGGCGTTCTCGCTCTCTTTGTTGTTGGGCACGATCTTGACCTTGACGTTGAGCGTCAGGGTGCGAACCGTGCCGGTGTAGCTGTCGTTCTGTGCGGTGAAGGTGCCGATGTTGGCCATGATGAAGTCCTTTTGAAGTTAACCAGGTCGCGCCCATCGCGGCCTTGGCGTGATCCGATGGGTGAGGGTCCGGGCGCGCCGCATCCCGTAGCGAAGCGAAGGGGCCGCAACGCAGTGAAGGACCGGGAAGCCCGAGAAATTTGCCTCGCGAGGAAGACCGCAGGTCGGGGAAATTTGTCGGGCTGGACGGTTGCGGCGAAGAAGCCCGAGGCGGCGCGAAACGAAGTGCAGCGCCGCCGTGCCCGAGCCAGGATTCACGACAAATGCAAGGCCGCTGTGGGTGTGATCCTGTAGCGAAAGGACGCATGGCCCCAGCACCGTCATCGCTGCAACAGCGTTCCGGCAGGCCCCCCGATGCAGCCCAGGTCCATGTCGGCCGACAACGAGACAAGGAAGAACGATCCCGCCGCATCGGCGCTGGCCAGCGGATCGGCATTTGCGGCGTGGAAGGAAGTGCACGCGGGAAGGCCCTCGGTGAGCCACCATCGTCACGGCAGCCTGCCCGCCGGATTTACTCGGGACGGCGCCCATGACATTCAAGCGCATCAAGCTGAGCGATGATCCGCGCTCCGCAAACGGCGGAGCGCCTCGTTTCTAGGTTCCAGGGCATTGGAGCGCCAGAACCTTTGTCGCAATGCGCGACTCCAGATGTGCCCGCTGTGCGGCCACCAGTGTGACAGTGGCCTCGCAGACGATTTCGTGCGCATCGTGGGCCTGAACGCGGAATGTCGCGCTCCGATCTCCCAGCCGTTCGAGCCATCCGCACAACCGCAGGGGCGACCCAGGCGGGATCGGCCCGCGGTGGTCGATGCGGATCGTTCGGCCGACCACCACTTCAGCGGCGGCATCGACGTGCTGCTGCATCTCACGAATGCAAATGGATTCGACCACCGCCACCAGGTAGCCGGTGGCAAGACATTCGATCAGCCGCTCCGCATACCCGCTTCCGTGAGGAAGCCGCGAGAAAAGCGACTTTGCCGTCTGGTCTGCCGGGACGGTGTAGGACTCTTCAAAGAATATCTCGCTGACGCCTTGGTGGTTCATAGGGTATCCGGGTGGGGTTGTCGAAGGCTCGATCAGCGCGCTGGATAGCAGGCGATCGGTGCTGTTCGATGCTCCCGTGTCCAGCAGGCATCCTCAACCCACCACAGCGAGCGCTGGCGTAGTGCACTACTCAGGGAGCTGAGGACCGGGTGACCCGGAAGTCAAAACGCGCGCGGCAGACCTGCCGCGCGCGTCGCGCCGATTTCTCGATCCCCGGCCTCGCGGCCGGGGAATCATGAGGATCACGCCGTTGCGTGCGCGTCCTCTTGGGCTTCGGCATCAGCCTGCCCCTCAGCAAGCGGTTCAGCGCCTGCAACGTCAACCGCCACTGCTTCCTGGGCGCAGAACATCGCGGGCAGCCAGCCTGTACCCGCAGCCAGCCGCTCGGCCTCGCTGGCGATCTGCGCCTTCTTGAGTTTGCCGAGCCGGTTCACTTCACCGGACGCGAAGTCCCGCACCCCTTCCAGTGCCTTGGCCTTGGAAACGTGATCGAAGTAGCCCGCGGCGGTCGGCGTCCACCACGCATGCATGTCCAGTCCCACGGCCTGCGCCAGCGCAACAGCCGGGGCTTCGTCCTCACGCGAACCAATGGCTGTCACCGTGAAGCCCACGCACACCGCGAGCAGCGACAGCAGTTCCTGCTGCGGCATCGCCAACAACTCGGTGAACAACGCATCCGGGTCGTGGGGCAGGCGTTCAGCCCAAGCCTCCCGCACCTGCCGCATGCCCACCGCAGCCGGTGCCTCGGCCACGTCCGGCGCGTACTGCTCCAGCCGGTCCTGCGGATTGGCGGTGATATTGATGGGCGAGCCATAGTGCGCGTCATGGATGACGCGCATCGCAAGCCGATGCACCACCGCGACCAGTGCGACGTGCGGATGCCGGGCGACCTCGGCCTGAAGGGCGGCGGTGCGATGGGCACTCAGGCGCTTGACCAGCCTCTCAGAAATGTTGAGTTTGGCTTCCTGCTGATCGCCGCCCCCTTCGGCTTCGTCACCCGCACTGTGCCCATCGCGCTCTTGCTGCCGCTGCGTCTTGGCCTGCTCTTCGCGCAGCAGCCCGCGATGCACGATCACGCCGCCCATATGGTCGAGCGACACCACTGCCCCCGCCGTCGCCATCGTGCGGGGCGGATAGACCACCAACGTGCGCTCGATGGCTTCGAGTTCGTTGCCCAGCGTGTCCATCTCGTCCTGCACGCCCTGCGCCTGCTCATCCGTCATGTCCTCGTTCTCGTCGTCGAGGCGGTCTTGCAGCTTGCCTTGCTGCGCTTCGAGCTTGGCGATGCGCTTGGCTTCGGCCTTGCTCGGTTCGCGCCGCTTGCTGCGCATGCGCTGGAACTGGTGCAAGTCGGCGTAGGTAGCACGCGGGGCCACGTCCACCCAACCCCAGCCCTCGGCCTGTACCTGCTCGACCATCGGCACGAGCCTGTCTTTCGTCAGCGACTCCAGCAGTGCCGCGTCCGTGAAAAAGATGCCGTTTTGTTCATCCGCGAACAGGTCGCGCCGCACAGCACCACCAGCCTGTTCGTAGGCCTGGACGCCCACGAATTTGGCCAACGCATCCCGGCCCGCGTCGATCTCTTCATGCGTGAGGTGATCGCGCAGTGCTTCCGGGCTGCGCTGCCACTGCGGCGACTCATAGAACGCCGCTTCCTGCGCCGTATGGTCGTCGGTGATGGCAAGCGCCATCAACTGCTCCAGCGTGACGGCGTCACCCCGGTAGTCGGCCAACAGGCGCGGCGAGACGTTAGCGAGCTTCAAGCGCCGCTGCACCACCAAGGGCGTCACGCCGAAGTCGGCGGCAATGTCTTCGATGGGCCGTCCTTCGGCCACCAGATCGGCAAAAGCCTCGAACTGGTCGGCCGGGTGCATGGCCTCGCGCTGCACGTTCTCGGTGAGGCTGACGGTGCGCGCAGCAGCATCAGACCCCAGCAGGCAAGCCACCTCGAAGTCTTTCGCGAGCTTGCGTCGCTTGACCAGCAGCTTGAGCGCGGCGAGGCGACGACGACCGGCCACGACCTCGTAGTGATCGCCATCGGGGGCCAGCACCACGTTGAGGTTTTGCAGCAAACCGACGCGGGCGATGCTGGCAGCGAGTTCGGGAATCGACGTGCCGCCGCTCTTGCGCACGTTGCGGCTGGAAGGCCGCAGCTTGGACAGCGGAATCAGCAGGAGTTCCTGCGCAGCCGTGACGGCTGCGACAGCAGCGGCGATGGCGGTGGTTTCGTGAAGGGTAGCGGTGTTCATATTGAAATCTCCTGTCCCTTGCCGGGACGTTGAAAGTGAAAATGGAAGAAAGAAAAGGAAGGTGTTCAAGGTGTCGGTATCTGCATGCGCGGCTCTCCTGTGGTTTCCCACACCAGCCGGATTCCAAGATTCGGAGCCCGGTGTTGGCTTCGGTGGGTTCGGCGCAGTGACCTGGGCTGGTCGCCGTTGCCGCCGTCTTTCCTGAGTTCATCGCCCGCGAAAAACCGGGCCGGCGGGGACTGGCCGTCAAGGAAACAAGCGCAGGGTTGGTGCGGCCCGCAGCCGAAGGCGAGGACACGGCCCTGCGCGCCTTGACGGCCAGGCACCGGCGGCTACGGTCGCGGGATCAGCGATGAAGGAGGGGAAAGACGGATACCCGGCCAACGGCCAGGGGAGCGACGAAGCCACGGCCGCGCGGCGAGCGCCACTGCGTGCCACGGGCACGCCTGGCTGGAGGTGAACAAGCGCACAGCGTGCATCGGCACCATGCGCTGGCCGATCAGGCGCCGCCTGGTCGGCGGTATAGAGGGGCGCCAAGCCTGCGCGGCGGGGATTGGCTTTAGCCAGTCCCCTGGAGGGACCGCCTGGTTTTCATCGACCCTTCGTCGCGCCGTGGCACGGCAACAGGAGCGTCGAGGTCATCTCCCCGCAGTCTGATGCTTTTCGGCAAGTCCAGCGCGCAGCCGGCGATGCTGGCGGAGGTGTCAGGGATCAAAGCCGTATGGCCGCGACTGAAAGGCGCGGGGCAAGGCCCGGGAGCCCGACGGCCAGAGGCCGGGACGCAAGGCAGTTCGGATCGCAGATGCGGCTAAAGTGAGCGCATCGTACTTTTAAGAAAATTGCTCCATGCCCAATATCGCATCAGTTTTGAAAGAAGAGATTGCACGCGTCTCTCGCAAAGAGGTGCGCGGCGAAACCCAGCGGCTCAAGAAAGCATCCGCGCAATACCGCTCGGACATTGCCGCGCTGAAACGCGAGGTGGCCGCCCTGCGCCAGCAACTCGGCAGACTGAGCAAGGTGCAAGGAAAGAAGTCTCAACCGACCGCGGTGGACGAGCCTAAGACCTCGCTGCGCTTCAGCGCCAAGGGATTCGCAGCACAAAGGCAGCGGCTTGGACTGTCAGCAAACGCGCTGGCCACTTTGCTGGGTGTCTCGGGACAGTCGGTCTACAAGTGGGAGGACAGCAGGGCGCGTCCTCGCGCGAGCCAGCTGTCGGCGATTGCGGCCTTAAGAAAGATGGGTAAGAAGGAGGCCGCCGTCCGATTGGCTGAATTGGCGGCCTGAACGGATATTGGGACCCTCGGAGTCCGGTCTCAGTCTGACGCGACCGCACTAGCCATCTTGGCCAGGGCCTGCATCACGGCTTTGTCTCCCAGCGTGGCCGAGTGGACAGCCATCGCGCGCGACGACTTGACCGAAGGCTCAACTTCGACCTCGTGCCAGCCGTCAGACACCGGCAAGCGAGGGAGCACCTCGACCAAGATGCCCTCAGTAAACGAGAGGCCGGCCAACGTGACCCGGCAGAGTTGGGCCAGGCCTGCGCGCATCGCGAAAAGCACCAGGCTTGTCATCGAGGCGAGCGCCCGGTAAACCCGGGGCCTGCCGTACACCAGCAACTTCAGGAACATCGCTGCAAGAATCACCGACATGTCGCGCATCAAGCCGGGTTCCCGGACCAGGGGATGCAGCATGGCCGGGTCGCTGCGTGCGAGTTCGCGCACAGAGGCATCCATCAGGATCCAGCACAGCACGCAAGCCACTAGCTCGAACAGGATAACGCGCACCCAGGGTTCAGCCCGCAGCCGCTCCAGTCGCTCGTGCCATGCTTCGCGCAAAGTGTCGCTGGCGACGCGAACCGCGTCTGCCCGTGTGAAGAGGTCGAAGACCTCGTCACCGCGGCACCAGATGTGGCGGACCGCATGCCGCGGCGCGGGCGGGGCGGCGCCGAGGGTCTCCCTTGCGCGTCGTGCCGCAGGCCGCAAGGCGAACACGGCAACAACGGCGGCGATGCCCAGGGGTTCAAACCAGGCGAGGTTCCATTGCTGCAGCGCGGGCTGCCTCAGCAGCCACAGCGCCCAGCCCATGAGGTGCAGCAGCAGGGCTGGGATGAAGACCGCGCTGGCGTAGAGCAAGGCGGTGAGATGGGCATGCGATCGGTCCGCCAGCTTTTCGTCGTATTGCAAGGTTGGTGCCGCCAGCAGAATCGGCACCAGCGGCACCTCACAGGAGAGGGTGCGCGAGGCATGCTCGATCACCGTACCGCCGTGCGAATGGCCGACCGCGAGGATCGGGCGGCCGCGGTGGCGTGCGGACAAAGCCGCTAGCGCCTCGGCCAAAGCTGCACCGTCGGCCCGGCGCGCGCGCTCGCCGTTGTGCCCCGGCCAATAGAAGCAGAAGAATGCGGTGCGCGGGTGAACCGCTTTCAGCGTGGCTTCGACTTGGTTCCAGCGCTTGTCGTAGCCGGGCGCGCCGAAGGTTCCGCGCACGAATACCGCCAGATGCGTGGGGTCGGTGGGATGGGCATCGCCAAAGGGCTGCAGCCGTTGCGCGGGCGCGGCCCGAGCGCGCCGCCGGTAATCGACAGCGGTCCAGTGCAAGACCTTGGCCATCATGGTCCGTGCAAGCAATTCGGACCGGGTCGGCAGGCGCAGCACGCGACCCACTTCCAGGCTGTGCCGAGTGAACATGTCCCGGAACATTGCGAACGCGATCGCCAACAGCAGTTGGACGATGAACGCGAAGCCGATGAAATTCAGCATGCAATTCCCCCTGAATGCCGGGCTAATCTGCCCGTTCCCCTAGAGTGATTGTGTCCTGTGGCGCGGATGGGCGTGAACTTGATCCCGTCCGCACCCTGTGCTAGGCTTCGATCCGGCACTTGTCGCGCGCCTTCCGCCCGCATCGGTAAAACACCCCAGCGACCGTAATCCTTTCTTCGCCAACCACGACACCAATTCTGCAGGCGCGGAATGAGCGGGCCATTCGTTTGCCGCCTGTCTGGAGAATTTGTGTCCTTAATTCCTTCCCCCACTGGGGCGTCGGACGGCGCCAACGACCTGCTGGAGCATGACCGTCTTGGCTTCTGGCTGCGCACGGCGCCTGTGCGTTGCGCGCAAGAACTGTCGGCGCGGCTGAAGCACGCCGCCAAGCTCATTGGCTGCGTGACGGGCCAACAGCGTGGCCACGCCCTCGAAACGCTGGCCCAAGCCCTTGGCTTTGCCTCGTGGCACGATCTGTCGCAGCACTTGGCACGCGCCTCGGGCTTCCAGCGCGATGGCGCGCCCGGGCCCTGGGCCAAGCGGCTGGCGCTTGCTGCCGTGCTGCTGGTAAAGACGCCGCCGGCTGTCCGTGTCCCATCTGAGGTGGTGAGCGCGTACGAGCGACTGGCCTCAGCCCTGGCAATGCTGACCGACATGCAGCCGCAGCGCTTTCTCGACGACGTGTGCGCGCGCCTGTGCAGTGATGGCCAATGGTTGGCGGTCCGCGAGCGCACCCCTTTGCGCGCCGCAGAGCCGCTCTATCGCTTTGAGGTCGATGCCGACGGCCCGCGCGGCCGCTTCGTCCGCAGCCCGGCCTGCCATGACCTGATAGAGCAGTTGGACGAGCGGGTCGTAGATCATCTGGACCAGGTCATTGAAGACTTCCGCCCGGCGCGCCCCTGGATCGAAGCGGCGCTGGCCGCGCAGCCGGGCTTTCTGGAAGCGGGGCTTCAGCTGGCGTGGCTGCAGCATGAGGAAGGCGAGGCCGAGGCCGGTGCCACATTGGACCGCTTTATCCGCCAAGCGGAGGCCTTGGTGCCAACCGGCTATGACGGCGGCTTAGCCTGGGGTTTCCTGGACAACCGCCCCTACCACCGCATGCTCTGGTTACGGATGAAAATCCACCACGAGCGATGGGAACTGCGCAAGGCCACGGCCCTGGCGCGCAAGCTGCTCGCCCTCAACCTAAACGATAACGTCGGGGCGCGCTACGTGTTGCCGCTGCTGCTGCTCCAAGCCGGCCATGCGGCAGCCGCACAGCGCGAGACGCGGCGGTTTCGCGATGAGCTTGACCGGCAATGCGCCGCAATTCGCGCCTTCTGTGCGTATGCGCAGGGTGACATGCGCGGCTTCCGTCGCGAACTGGCACGCGCACTGTTCACGCTGCCGGCACTGCGCCTCATCCTGCTGAACCAAACGGGGCCGCTGCCTGATGGCGAAAATGGATTCCGTGGCGTCCAGCCCGACCTTGAGACCTTTGTCTCCTTTGGCTGGCCGGCGTGTCATTGCGTGCCCGGCTTGCTTGCCAGCTGCGCGGCGTTCCTGGCCGAGCCAGCGGTGCTCGAAGCGGAGGACGAGTTGCGCCGGGCTTGGCGCGGTTTCGGACGCGCCGGCCTGCCGGGCGTGGGCACGCATGAGGGCTGGATCGCACTCACCGATCGCTGGGTAAACCGCCTGGCGGACGGGGGCCTTGCCCGTTAACTGATTCAGTTTGCAATGGCGGACAGGTTTTGGACAGACCATCGGCGTCAGTCCATGCCCTCCTGCACAATTCACGAATCTGCAACCTAAATTGTGGCAGGACGCAACATGGAACAGTTTTCGGTGGAAGGCCCGCTTCCCAAGACGCGCGGCCCGCGTGAGCGGAACACTGCATTCGATGAAGATGGTCTTTCGATCGTTTCCCAGTACGCCCGTTGCCGTTCAGATGCAGAGCCGACAATACACTGCTTCGAGCTGCACTCTGGTCGCGGGAACCCTGTTGGCTTTCTGGGACTCGCTCTGTCCGAACAGGTTTTCGAGGGCAAGACTGTAGGCTATAGCTGTGTCGAATACATTTTCATAAAGCCAAGGTTTCAGGGGCGCGGCCTGAGCACGCATTTGCTGGAACGCGCACTCTATGCAGTTTGCCTTTGGCTTGAAATGCTGAAGAGCGAGTCTGACGAACTGGAGTTTCAGTCCTGGGCGACTTTTCAGAGCAGCATGGGACTGCGGGTTGTCGTGTATTGGGACCTTGCACTGCGCGCCTTCTGTGGTGCCCGAGGCATCGAATTTTGGGCAGCGTCGCTGGCTCAACTTGGGTTTGAGGAAGAGGACTGAGTCCGGTAAGGGCATGGGTTTTGCAGGGTACGCTGATGGCTATAACCTCATGTCTCAACTGAGGACATGGAAGAAACGGAAAACGCCATGAACGACTCCTACTTTAGCGATCGGGAAAACGGACCGCGCGCCCGAACAGAACAGACCATTGGGCCCACCGTATGGGCTGCGCTCGTTGCAGCTGTCCAGGGGCTGATGAACAGCGGCGCCTTGGCGTTTCGATTTCCCGAGCGATGCCCCGATGGGCAGGCGATCTGCGGTTGTGACGAGACTGCGCTTGCTGCCTCTGTCTTGGCTGAAATGCCAGGTTTGGCTTGGCCTCTGGCGGTCACCGCCGAGGTTGGGGAGGGATTCGACGTCCGCTATGAGCCCTTCGCTCCTTCCACGCTACTCATTCTCGATTTCATCGAGTTCGTCTATGCGGCGGTGGCAAAGCCGATCCCCGGCGAACACCACAAATTCTTCAGCCATCACCACCTGACATTCGACGAAGTAGCAGGCCGCGATGAATTTCGCGCGCTGGCCAATCGCTTGTTTTCTCGCAATGGCCTGGCATTTGAAATGCTCACCAGCGGACGGATCGTACGTGTGTTGCCGCCAGTGATTGGCGAGGATCTCCAGCGGACTGCGTTCAATTCTGGTGATCGCACATTGGACCTCCTGCTTGAGGAGTGCCGCACCAAGTTCACAGATCGCAATCCTCTTGTCCGCCGCGAGGCTCTCGAACGGTTGTGGGATGCATGGGAGCGCTTGAAGTCGCTTTCCGATCCTGCGGACAAGAGGAGGTCAGTACAGAAGATTCTAGATGCCGTGACATCAGAGCCAAACCTCCGCGCGCGCCTCGAAGCCGAAGCAAAGGAACTCAACGACATCGGAAACAGTCACCTCATCCGCCACTACGAGGTGCAGCAGGTGCCGGTGATTGATGTGGATCATGTCGATTACTTGTTCCATCGCCTGTTTGCCATGATCCAGCTGATGCTTCGAAAGAAGAGTTCGAAATGAAATCTTTCAACGCAGGACGGTGTTGATGCTTTCGCCCTCGTGACGTAGGCTTACCTCTAGCGTATCTGTGCCGGCGCATGCGGGGAGCCCGCTTGCAGCTCGCGGACGAACTGAACTAGACGATTCACCGGCTCGGCCAACCGCTTGGGCAACACGCGATGCGTCGTGGCGACCCCCTGCTGCGAATCCCAGCGGCGCGTCACCCAGAGATTCTCTTCGGGATGGTCGTTCTGGATCCCTTTGCGGTACTTGTAGCCTACCAAGGCATCCGCATGATCGAGAAGAATGTATGCCAGCATCATGTGCAGGCGATGCGCCTGGAGATCTGCCGGGCCCTTCGGGCGTGGGACAGTGATGCGCAAGCACTGTCGGTCGTTGAACTGCTGCCAGCCCGAGCCCACGATGTCGCCAGCGTACTGAAGCATTTTTTGCGACTGCTCGCTACTTGAATTCACAATAGCAATGGCAACTGCGCCTTTGCTATACCCGAGGTTGACGCTGAGCGCTTCAAACCACCGCACAAGTTTAGAGAGCGTCGTGTCGTCGGCGAAGATCAGGTACTGATGTCGCTGCTCGCTGTCCAAGAAGGCCGGCAGTTGAGTGAACTCCGGGTAGAGAAGATCGTGAAGATAGTAGTAGGTCCGCCTGCGACCCTGTTCATCGCTTCGCGTCGTTGCGCTAAGAGCATTGCGCGCCCAATCGGTAGTGATGTCCCCTAGGCTCATGTCCGAAATGTCGACGGAGATCAAAGGAAACCCGAGGGATTTGCCGATCAACGCCTTGCGACCGTCGAAGGCGTGACCCAGTTCAATCTCGATGCCCCCGAGCACCATGGGTTTCTTGCGAATCGGTGGCCCGAGAACCGCGATGTCTAAACGGAAGCTGCTGCCAAACGGGGTCCTGAGTGTGTGCTCCATGGCAATTCGGTCAGCGCCGAGGAGGAGGTTTCCTTCGAGGTGGTAGTCGGTTGCATCGGGGTCGTTGAAGGACCAGGGCAGTCCTAAGCCGGCGGACAAGCGGCTCTGGAGCTCCTGGGCAATCAACTGCTTTGCTTGCATATGCTCGGCACTTTCGCCGGTGGCTTGTAATCGCTCGCGCTCTTCGGTCTCGAAGTGCGCCTTCAGGTCATACGAGGCTGATGTCGGCAAACAGCGAAAGTGCGAACGGCGCCGGCAGCGTCCGTTCTGAAAGGAGGGGCTAACCCAGGTCAGCAGCTGTCCGTGCGCGTCCGGCGCTACCAACGGCCAGAGCTTGCGCGCATGCTCTCGGCTGCGTACGTCTTTGGCGAGAATAGAGGTCTGAAACAGGCCGGCGCGTGAGAACACGACAAGCGCTTCATGCATGGATATCTCTCAGCTTCCTGCGAGCGGCCCGAGCCGACGCGAATTGCCAACATTTGATGCATTACGGAGCGACCTGGGAAAAGACGTACGTTTGTGTATTGACATACAAACATGGTACATTAACTCCCTAATGGCTGAGAATTTTTCGTACGTCTTCCCGGCGATTCGGGGGGTACAGGCGGGGCGTGAGTACTACGTCTCGATGTGTCCGCTGCGTCTGCTTACGCGCCTGTTTATTTTCGATGAAGAAGAACTGGTGCCGGAGCTGCGCGCGCAGCGCACCCTGAACAAGGCCAGGGTTCCCGACATCGCGCGTTACATCGTCGAGAACAAGAACAGCTACATCTTTTCAGCAATTACCGTTTCCATCGATGGTACGATCCAATTCGACCCGGTCGGCGCCGATGGACCGGCAAACTTCCGCATGGGCGCATTGACGGTATCGATGGACGCCAAGCTCATTGTCAACGATGGGCAGCACCGGAGGGCGGCCATCGTGCAAGCCCTGGAAACGGCCCCGGATCTGGGCGAAGAGACCATTGCGGTCGTATTCTTTCTGGATCGTGGACTCGAGCATTGCCAGCAGATGTTTGCGGACTTGAACCGGTACGCGGTGAAGCCGTCCGCGTCCTTGGGCGTGCTCTATGACCATCGGAGCGCGGCTGCCAGCCTGGCGCGGCATCTGAGCCTCACTTCGTCGGTCTTCAAGAACCTGATCGAAACTGAGCGCTCGTCGTTGTCACCGCGGTCACGCAAGCTGTTCACGCTGAGTGCGGTGAACTTCGCGACAACGGAGTTGCTGGTCGACAAAGAGCTTGAGGACTTCCATTCCGCAAGCAAAAAATGCGCGGAATTCTGGGAGGCAGTGGGCGAGCACATTCCCGAATGGACTTATGTGCGGCAGTCCAAAATGACGTCGGGCGAGCTGCGGCGCGACTTCATTCATTCTCACGCCATCGTCCTGCAGGCACTCGGACGCGCTGGCCGCGCCCTCTATCAGCTGCCAGCAGCGGAGCGAGCAAAGCGGTTGAAACGGCTGCGCGGTGTCGATTGGTCGAGGAAGAACGCCCCTACCTGGGAAGGCCGCGCAATGGTCGGGGGGGCCATGGCCAAATCAGGCCAAAACATCACGCTCACCTGCAACGAGATCAAGCGGGTCTTGGGCATCCAACTCTCACCGGAAGAAAGTGCTGCGGAAATGGCTTGGGAGGCTTCGCGGAGCCCGCGCCGTGCCGCAGGAAGAAAGCGAGCATGAGCATTCCATTTGAAAAAATCGTCGAGGAGATCCGCGAGCTGTATCAATCAGACTCGATCCCATGGATCGTCGGGTACAGCGGGGGGAAGGATTCGACGGCGTCGTTGCAACTGTTGTGGACAGCAGTCGCGTCACTGCCGCCCGAGAAACGCGTTAAACCAATCCATGTGATTAGCACCGACACCCTTGTCGAGAATCCGGTGATTGCCGCCTGGGTGCATACGTCGTTGCTTCGCATCGGCATATCCGCGCAGCAGCAGGGGCTGAACATCACTGCCCACCGGCTCACACCGTCCGTTGAGAACCGCTTTTGGGTAAACCTCATTGGCAAGGGCTATCCCGCGCCGCGACCGAAGTTCAGATGGTGCACTGATAGGCTCAAAATCAGCGCTTCGACCAAATTCATTCAGGAACTGTCCGAGAACAATGGTGAAGCCATCCTGGTTCTGGGCCAGCGGCGTGGCGAGAGCCAGGCGCGCGATAAAGTCATGGATCAGTACCAGGGCAGTACGCGCGCTCGCCTGAGCAAGAACAAGGACCCCAGGCTGTCTCGCGTGTGGGTCTACCCTCCGATCGAGAGTTGGACCAGCGACGACGTCTGGGAGTATCTAATCACGCAGCCGAATCCTTGGGGCATCGACAACCAGGAACTCTTCAGCATTTATCGCGGGGCAACGCCCGACGCGGAGTGCCCCATTGTTGTCGATACGTCGACGCCCAGCTGCGGTGATAGCCGCTTTGGCTGTTACGTTTGCACGATGGTGACGCAGGACAAATCCATGCAGGCCATGATCCAGAACGACGAGCAGAAGCAATGGATGCAGCCGATCTTGGACTTCCGCAACAAGCACCTCGCCATCGAAGACCGGTCGGTGCGGGACTTCCGCCGGATGAATGGGCGGCTGACCATGTTCCGTGACGAATTGGTGCACGGGCCATATACCCAAGCGCATCGCATTCAGCTGCTTCGCGAGCTGCTGCTCACACAACGAGTGGTCCGCAATGCCGACCAGAAGCAGGGCACACAACTGATAGAGTTGATTTCGATCGAGGAACTCGACGAGATTCGACGGCTATGGGTCGAAGAAAAGGGCGAGATTGAGGACCATGTGCCGAGAATCTACTCGGAGGTTTTCGATGAACCTTACCCGGGCAAGGAACTCGAGCAGGTCCCCCTGGATGCCACTGACCTGAGCTTGCTGGAAGGCGTGGCCAAAGAGATCGATCCGGCGGCCGCCAACGAGTTGTACAAGCTGACCCGCAGCTTGCTCGCTGTGCAGTTCCAGTCGATGGAGTCACACAAGCGCTCGAAGCACCTCGACCGTCTCGAAGGCGTGTTGCAGCACTACGCCTTCCGCAACGAGGAGGAGGCACTGGAATTTGCCCGCTCCAGCATCACAACCAAAGAATCTGAAGGAGATGCGTCGGACCCGACCGCATCGATTGCATGACCCATGGCAAAAATAACAATAGCGAACATCTCAGTCGAGAACTTTGGTCCTTTTCGCGAGCGACAAACTCTTGATTTGGCCGTATCAGGCGCCCGTCCCGTCATTCTTGTCAAAGCACTCAACGGCAGCGGTAAAACCACGCTCCTGACGGCACTTCAGATCGGCCTTTACGGTTACAAGGCGATCAATGGGATGCGCCGTTCAGAGTACGAGCAGATGCTGCTTGGGCTGCATCGCAAGGACGCCCTTGGCACCCCGGTTGTCGAGATTGGCGTGAAAGTGGAGATCGGTGGATCACGCCGCGAGCTGGTTGTGCGCCGGGAATGGACTCGTAAGGGCGACGAACTATCCGAAGTGCTGACTGTCTTCGAGGGCGGTAGCAAGGATCTCGAATTTTCCCAAACGTGGGAGGAGTTCATTGGATCGATTCTGCCGGCCGAGCTTGTCCAGCTGTTTCTTTTCGACGGTGAAAAAATCGAGGCTCTGGCCAATCCTGAACGCTTGCCGGAGCTGCTAAAGCGTGCCACTGAGGTGTTTTTGGGAATTGGGGGGATCGAGGCACTCGGCAATGACCTGAAGGCATTGGAGCGGCGCGCAGCGCTCAAGAACAAAAACACCTCCGCCGAGTTCGAGGCGGCACGTGCGAACGTCGCCGCTTGGGATGTACAGGTCAAAGAGCTTGAGGAAACGCTGCTAAGGCTTATTCAGGAACAGGCCGCGGCTAGAAACGGGGCACAGCAAGCACAGGCAGCTCTTGACAAATTCACTTCCGACGCACAACGCAAGGGCCTGGCCGCGTATGAACAGGCGGCGACGATCCGCAATTCAGTAGTTACGACAAAGCGGGATGCAGTCGCCGCGCGGGTCGGTCTCGCCGAGGCTATGTCCGATCCCTTGCTGCCGCTGGCGTGGTTGCCGAACCTGTGGCAACGTTATCGCGATACGTGGAACGACGACCAACACGAACGACATTCCAAACTACTTGCGCAGGAGTTCAAAAAGCGTGACGAGCGTGTGGTGTCCGCATTGGTCAAAGCCATGCCGCGGCCAGCTATGGAAGCCGTGCGCCAAGCACTGGCGGAGGACTTGCGGGCATATGGCGGAAAGCGCACATCGGCGGCAGTGACGCTGCAGGATGCTCCTCCGCGGGATGCGGAACGACGGCTCCAGGAAGGCCTGGCGCGCCTGCGCAGTCAGCTTGATGGCCTGCAGCAGACGCAAGTCGACCTTGACCGTGCCGAGCAGCTGATCGGGCAAATTCCTGCCGAAGAGCAGATTGGGGGCATTCTCAAGTCGCTGCAGGATCGCTCCAAGGTGGCGTCTGTCGCCGAAGCTCACCTGTCAGGACTTACTCAGAAAGTCGAGGAGACGCAAAGTCACCTGAGCCACGTGCGCATCCGATTGAATGCCGCGCAAGAGCGCTTGGGCACAGAGTTCCGCGACCGGTCGCTTGAGTCCAAAAGCCTCGACGCGTCGGCACGCGCCCGCAAAGCCCTCCTTGTCTTCAAAGAGCGGCTGCTGGCCTCAAAGGCGCAATGGTTGTCAGAGATGATCACCACGGAGTTTCGAAACCTGATGCGTAAGCGCAACTTGGTAGCAAAAGTGCTTGTCGATCCCGAAACGTACCGCGTTTCCATCGTAGATGGGAAGAACCAGGAACTGCCGATGGATCGTCTCTCTGCCGGCGAGCGGCAGCTGCTAGCCATATCCGTGCTCAGCGCGCTGATCAAGGAGAGGAAGGGACGCTTCCCGGTGGTGGTCGATACACCGCTGGCGCGACTGGACCAGCAGCACCGCTCAGCGCTCATCAAGCGATTCTTCGCGACGGTGTCTCACCAAGTTGTCGTGTTGTCGACCGATCAGGAGGTTGACGGTCTGGCGTATGAGGCGCTCAAGCCTTTCACCAACGCCGAATACTCGCTTCACTTCGACGACGCTACAGGTCACACGTCTATCCTGAGCGCTGGCTCGCACAAAGGCTGATCAATGGAACGCATCAAATTGAACGCGGCCGCGCGTAACCAGCTAGTCACGCTGAAGCGGCGTACGGGCATGGAACACAACAACGCGATCTGCCGCCACGCGTTGTGCTTGTCGCTCGCCAATGCGTCGGTTGCCCCCAACGAGACTTTCTCTTTCAATGGTGGCATTGAGATCGACTGGCGAACATTCACGGGGGGCGAGGACGCCCTGTACTACAACCTTCTGGCCGTACGCCTGCTTTCCGAGGGGAAGCGAGTCACGGAAGACACAATTCGCCAGGCCCTTACCGTACACGTGCATCGAGGGCTTTCCTACCTCGTGAGCCGCCGTGAGGAGGATCTGCTGGTGGAGATGGCCAAATCCATCCAGGCTGTCAGTCCGTAGGCTTTCAGCGAGTAACTGCTCGCCGGGAAAGCTTAGAGCGCAAAGGCAGGAATCTCCATGACGTTGGACTCCACTCGGAACTTCTTCTCCACCATCAGACTCACGATTTGCGGCCCGTCGATCATGACCACCGGAATCGCACCCGGTTGGGTTGTCACGGCAATTGCACCTTTGGAAAACGACGCCGTTGTGAAAAAGATCCCCTGCTCATAAGCGCCCTGGCTTGCGCCGCGGAACTTGTCGATCTCGGGTCGTTGGATGTTGGCATTCGTCCAGCGCTTGCACTGGAAGGCGACGTTTAAGTGAGCCAAGCCAACTTTGAGCTTTCCGTAACCGTCAATGCCGCCGTCACGGGAGATGGTGGTTACCTTCGTATCCTTGAAACCGTACGCGTCGAGCAGGTCGCGTGAGAATGCTTCAAACCCTGCCGGACTGAGCAGCTTTAGTTCCCGCAGCATGTGTTCCTCGAAGAGCTTCAAGTATTTGGCATGAAGCGCCCATAACTCGTCTTCGACGGAGGACAGCGCGCTGCCACCTGCCGACTCGGGCGGCGGCGTAGCATCCACCCGGCGCTGGCGCGGTTTGGTGGTGCGCTTGCTCTTGAGGATCTCGGGCAGTGGAGAGAAGCGGTCGTCCCCGTGCTGCTGGAAGTGCTTCGTTGGTGCAGCACTTGGGAAGTCGATGCCGGCGCAATGGCGTCGGATCTGCATGGAAACGACATGCAGTGGATCCTTCGCGTGGAACTCATAGAGCGATTTCGCCACGATTGCCGTGAACGCCTCTCGGGCGGTCAGTGGCCGCCCAGCTTCGCGCATCACCTGTTTGATCGCTTCGACAATCGTCATGTTCCACCTCCATTTG
This sequence comes from Burkholderiales bacterium, assembly GCA_030681095.1. GTDB lineage: Bacteria > Pseudomonadota > Gammaproteobacteria > Burkholderiales > Thiobacteraceae > RBG-16-58-11. The sequence continues at coordinate 8,699 of JAUXTZ010000043.1, read as the reverse complement.
GTTTTTGTGATTTCTTCTGCCTACCGCTAACTTTAGACCACCTTCATCATTTTCTCGTAGGTGGTCACCAGCTGCGAGATCTTGCCGAGGATTGGCCGCAGGTGCTCCTGCTGCGACACCAGCGTATCCACCTTGAGATCCTGCAGCGTGTTCAGTAGCGAGCTCAGCGCGTCGATGGGCGTACGTTGGGTCTTGTGTTGCAGAAACTCAGCTTCAATGACGCGGATGGGACGCGCCTCTTCCGGGGCATTGACGTCCAGTTGCTTGGCGAAGTTGGTCCGTGCCTTGCCGTCGTACGTTGCCATCTGGTTCCACAATCGCACGCTCTCGGCCTTGTAGAAGATGTTCTCGTTCTCGTCTTCCTTGCCGCTGCGCGGCTTGGCGAAAGCCCACTGGAAGAGCACTTCCTCCGACTCTGGCGGCAGGCGCAGCGCGTCCTTTGTCACGCTGAACTGCTCTTTGGGATAGGAGTTCTGCAAGATGAGCTCGAAGAAATAATGGTCTTCGTCAGTGAACGACTCACCTTCCGGCAAACGGTCTTCGAAGTCCCGCTTGAAGTGGCTGAAAGCTGATGCGGCCTGGATGTTGCGGCGGGTCTTCGTGCTGCCCAGCGAGACAAGCTCTCCAACTTGGATGACCAAGTCGTCCTCCAGTCGCAAAGCGCCCTTGCTGCCATGGCGGTCACGGAACAGGCGTTCATACAGGGACAGGATATACAGGTTAGTCGCATAGGGCTTCCACTCACGGGCATGGCTGATGTGGCGCACGCCCAGCAGCCGCGGCAAGATGGCCTGGAGCTCGTCGACAGTCTTGGCTGCCACGGGGAAGACCCGCAGCATGCTTGTCTTGGCGGCGATGGCCTCGAGCCGCGCGACGGTGTCTTCTTGAACCTTCAGTTCCTCGGCAAAGCGCGAGGGCGTCTTCTTCAGCTTCTCGAGCTTTTTCTGCTCGCGCTCCAGGCGTTCGCTCCGCAATGAACGCAGCGCCACCGTGCGTGTGTTGCCTTCTACGACCACGTAATGATCCGGCTTCTTAGGGTGCTCCCAGACGATGATCGAATCGATGGGAACCCAGCCATGCGCAACGATCGAGTCTTCGAGATTGGCGACGTCGTAGACCTGGCGCACGCGGCGCTCGAGGTCCTCTTGGAGGTTGGGCGCGAACAGCGCCTCCGGATCGCTGTAGCCGGGCGGATTCTCAGGAGCGATGCGCGGGTTGTTCGGATCGAGGTAGATTTTGTCGAACGAGACCAGCTTTGCGTCTTGCAACTCGTTGATGGGTTTCTGGTTGATGTCATGCATGGTTCACCTCTTTCGGGTCATGGTTCAAGAAATCTTGCAGGACGAGCACACGCTCGCCTCGGTCTGCGTTCACGAGGAACTCTGTGCGGTGCAGCAGGCGCATCGGGAGGTCCTTGTAGTCGGCGCCGGCGATGAAAGCCGCCAGTACGCCGAATTGATCTTCAGGTTTGGCGTCCGCCAATTTTGTGCGGAGAATGGAGGTCGCGCCGTCGAGCTCCTGCTTGGCGGCCGGATCCAGCAGGAACGCCTCGCTGCCACCGAGGGGAAGCGGTACCTTGACCGCTGCCGCGTGCTCGGTCACGCGTTCCAGGTACAGGGACGCGATTCGCTCTGCGTTGTGGCAGTCACTGAGGAACTCCGCCAGCGCTGCGGGCACGGCCGGGCGATAAGTGAAGGTGACGTACTTCAGCCAGGTCGTCGCACCATTGGCTCGGTAGGGACGGCTGCCGGAAGAATCGATCGAAGTCGGCCCATGCACTTCGCGCTTGGCGAAGTAGCCAGCCGTTAGCAGGCCTGTCATGGCCACCCACATGCTGCCTGGAGACGTGTCCTTTGCAAGGCCGTGAGCCGCTCCATCCCGCAGCAGGTAGTCTGAAGGGTCGGACAGGTCCGCGCCCAGTGCGCAAAAACCGTTAAAGAGGGTGCGAAGCAGGTTCGAAACTTCGGGGGACTCGAGCATGCCGCTCCACTTCGCGTCCGCCTCGAAGTTCTCCGCAGGGCCGAAGTAGGGCAGTCCGTAGAGGAAGAGCCGGCAGGTTTCGCCCGGCGCGATCGAGTCGATGCGGGTGAGAAGCCGCGCCGACACGGCGGGATCGACGTTGTGGGCCCGCAGGATATCGGCCGCCGAGGACCGCAGCTCGGTGAGGCTGCCATATTCAACGTCCTTGAGTCGGGGGCGCAGGAAATCGTCGATCTCCTGGTAGAGCCAGCGTTGGTCGAAGTGGTAGGCCAGGCTGTCATTGCGGGCCTGCACCACGTAGGCGGCGCGCTTATCCGGCGCATAGCGCACGCACCGACCCGCCGCCTGCATCAGTCGGATCACCGAGCTGGAGGGATAGGTCAGGACGACGGTGTTGATGGCCGGATCGTCGAATCCCTCAAGCAACAACTGAGCGGAGATGAGGATCGCACGCGGTTTGTTGCTGAACCGCGCGAGGAAATCCTCGTTGCCGATGCCCAGGGAGTTCCCCGTGCCGTGGACGAAGCCCAAGTCCTCCTGCTCCAAAGGATGGTCGAGCGGAAGCCGGTCCACCAGTGCACGATAAAACTCCTCAACGCGGTCGACGCGCGGGGCCAGCACAAGCACCTTGGTGAACTCGGCGGCTGTGCGGTCCACGATGAAGTCCGCAAGATCGTCGATAGCTTCGGGTGACCAGTCGAAGTTTTCGACCGGGAGGTCGAGAAACTTGGGCGTGAGGACAGCGCGTCGCTCGGCGAGTTCACGGTACGTGATGGTGAAGGCGATCTCGTCGATGCCGATCGGCAGCGCATCGGTGCGGTTGGGCGTTGCCGTCAACAGAAGCACGGGCGCAGCCCACGGGTTGGCGAAGACTGGACCGTAGGACGGCGCTGCGGCGTGGTGGGCTTCATCGACTACGATCAGGGTGGGCTTGATCGCTGCGCCCTCAAGCAGCGGCGACAAATCGCCGACCATGACGAACTTGATGCGGTTCGCGAGCTCGATCAACCGCTCCGCTGACAGATGCTCGTGTCCCTCGGCAATCAGTTTCTGCAGTTCGCGGTGTGCCTGTTCGCGCAAGTTGCGGCGATGCGTAACCCAATACACAGGCGATTTGGGTTCCGTGGCGCGGTCCAGCATTGCCAGGACGATGCGTAGCGCCGTGCGCGTCTTGCCGGCGCCGGTGGGAAGGATCAGGCCAATACGTCCGTTGGGCCGTCGTCCGAACGCTTCCAGGCAGCGCGTAACCGCCGTGTCCTGGTAGCCCCAGTCCGGCGGCAGCGCACGCTGGTCTGCCAATTCGTCGGGAAGGGCAATGGCCAGGCCTGGCGCGGCAGCTGCCGCACGCGGTATGAGCCGAATGGCGACGGCAGGCGGGAGTCCTAGCCGGGAGCCCGCCTCGGTTCCCGTCGCGTCTGCGAAGAGATGCAGGCGTGCGGCTTCGCGCTGCAGGGCGGCCATGGCTGTCGTGGCGCGGTCGGGCAGGGTGGGGTCCTGCGCGAATGCCAGCACCGCAGCCTGCTCGGTCAGCTCAATCGTCGCTTCGTTCACCCCGCGAGACAGGTCGTTTGACAGCAAGGTGTGGAGGCGGTTGGGGTGAAGCGTACCGACGATTCCGGCGCCCTGGAGCGACCCATTCAGCGCCTTTGTCATGGCGCCAATGCTGCCGTGCGCAAAGAAGAGCGGAACGACGCGCTCGTCAATGAGGCGCTGCACACGCTCGCTTTGTACGTTGAGTCTGGCCAAGGAGGGCTCCAAAACAATTAGATGCCTGTATTCTGCCAAAATGGAATGCTGTTTGTCAAATCCATAATTTCGGAATGTTATTCAGGCGCCGGTGATCGACATGCCAGGAGAGATGCCTCACAGAAGGAAGAAGTTGGGTTAAAATGCATGAAACGTTAATGAAAAACCAAGCATGACCACAGCCGACTCTATGCTCAAAGCACCGCTGCAAGCCGCTAAACAGCGATTGAAGGGGTCGCTGCGCGCCGGCAGGGTGTATCGACGGGAGGACTTGGTCCCTTTCTCGAAGGCCGTTGATCGCGACCTGCGGGAACTGGTCGACAACGGGCAGCTCACCAAGCTAGCCCAAGGGCTCTACTACGCTCCACGAGCTTCGACCTTTGGCGCACTGCCTCCCGACGAGTCCCAACTGGTCGGCGCCTTTCTTCGCGACAGGGACTTTTTGATGTTCTCGCCGTCAGCCTATAACTCGGCGGGGCTAGGCACGACTCAGCTGTACAACCAGACCGTGGTCTACAACCACAAGCGGCATGGCGTGTTCAAACTGGGCAACCGGCAGTTCGACTTCCGCATGAAGCAGCGCTTTCCCAAGAAGCTGACTCCTGAGTTTTTGTTCGTCGACGCGTTGAACAATCTCAGTGAGCTTGCGGAAGACCAAGGCAGTGTTCTGGCCCGCGCGAAGGAGCGGGCGGGCGCCTTTGACAAGCAGCGGCTCAAGCGTGCTGTTGAAAGTTACGGTGCGATGGCCACAAAGAAGCGCGTCATGAGTTGGCTCGATGCATGATTTTCTGCACGAGCGTCGGGATTTCGGCGAGCTGATTGGCGTAGTTTCAGACGAGCGCGAGATCGATCCGGTCCTGGTGGAGAAGGATTACTGGATCATGCATTGCCTGTGGGGACTGCAGGCGCAGGGGTTTCGGTTCGAGCTAAAGGGCGGCACCTCGCTCTCAAAAGGCTTCGGGATCATCCACCGCTTTTCCGAGGACATCGACATCCGCATCGAGCCTCCAGAGGGCATGGACGTCAAAATCGGCCGCAACCAGGACAAACCGGCGCACGTTGAATCGCGGCGGACCTTTTACGACTGGTTGACTCAAGAGATCAAGATCCCCGGCATCACGTCCTGCGAGCGTGATACAGCGTTCGATGACGATCGGTTGCGCAGCGCGGGCATCCGTTTAAGCTATCCCACTAAGAACAAGGCACTGGAAGGCGTAAAAACCGGCATTTTGCTCGAGCTAGGATTTGACGACACCGCACCGAACCGACCAGTGACGATCTCGTCCTGGGCATATGACACTGCCGCAGGCAAGGGTGTCAAGATCGCGGATAACCGCGCGCAGGACGTTTTTTGCTATGCGCCTACCCACACCTTCGTCGAGAAGCTGCAGACCGTCTCTACCAAATATCGGCGACTCGCAGAGTCCAAGACCTTCCCCGGAAATTTCCTGCGCCACTACTACGACGTGTACTGCCTGCTGGAACTCGACGAGGTGCAGGTCTTCTGCGGTCGACACGATTACCAGGAGCGCAAGAAAGTCCGCTTTAGGTCAGGCGACGAGCTGGTGATCGCTCGCAACGCGGCATTTCGTCTAGAGGACCAAGAGCAACGAAAGCAATTTGAGGAGGAGTTTAAGAGGACGGCCGCCCTTTACTACAACGGGCAGCCTACCTTTGAAGCGATGCTGGAGCGTATTCATCAGCACATCTTGATTATGTAGGAGGCGTCGGCTCGGCGACTTTCTGCGACCGTGCTGGCGACTTCCGCGCATCTCAGTTGCCGGAGAAGGGCGGAGGGGCTACATTTTCTTATTCAGGTGCTCAATGATTAAATCCGACCGGGTTATCGTCGTTTTATGCACTTCAAAATCTGATGGGCTGTCGGAGGTTGATATCAGAAGAAATTGCTGGCCCGGCAAAACCATTACTAGAAGCTCATGACAAACACCACTTATGAATATCCCGCAGTCAAGATTATGGAAAGCTCTTCGGGGCGGCCGCTCGTCCTGCTCGCAGCGCCTGCAACTGAAGTTGGCAAGTGGGCGGGGGTCCCACAGAAACTTGCCCGCGTCGACGATGGTGGTGCCACTGAGCTTCTAGGCTTTCAGCGCGAGCAGGATCCCGACCGTATTCAGCAGATCGCGAGCTTTTACGGTAACCCGAATAACGTTTTGCAAGACCCGCTGCTTTGCGCACTTCGTCTGGCAGAGGGCACCGAAGTTTTCTTCGAGCAGACCAACGATGCACCGTCAAAGGATGGAATGGCACTCGGCCTTCTGCGGATCTCATTTGCCGACAAATCAGGGGCCTCCCTGTTGGAGATGATGCAAGAGGCGAAGACCTACTTGGAGGCTAGGGTTCCCGCGCTGAGCGGAAGGGCAATGCCCGCACGACTGATTGACGAGTTGCGTGCATTCGTTAACTCAGGCGCAGCGGAGAACGAGAGTTCGAACTCGGAGGTCGGCAGCGATGGTGACCCGCCGCTTGAAGAGGCTTTGCTTGAGCAGTCTTATGTCACTGATTTCTGGGATCAGATTGCAGCGCGCATCCAAGTACTGACAGAGCTTGGGACCTCGGCACCGGCCGATGGGTTGATCGGGTTCTCACGTGAGGCGTTGAAGGCATATTTGAGTCCGATCGTGCTTGTGGACGGACAGCACCGACTGGGCGGTGCTCTCCTTGCTGCGCAAAAGGCAATGGATGCGGATGAAACTCGGCTCGATGTGATCGCTCGCCGAACGGCAGAAGGCGCGCAACCATCGCAGATCACGGACGAGTTGCTGACAACGTACTCTCGGCTCCTTCCCATTTCCTTACTTCTAGACGATCGGCCGGATGAGCACGTTTTCCAGTTTGTTGTGGTCAATCAAAAGGCTACGCCCGTGCGCAAGTCTCTTCTTGGAACAATCATCTCTACAAGTCTTGCTGACTCTGAACTCGATCGCATCGCAGAAAGGCTGGACGATGCAGGCATCCCCCTCCAGAGCGCTTTGGCCATAACGTATTTTGCGGTCAATCAACAAAGCCCGTTTTGTAATCTCGTATCGCGGGGTTTCTCAACCGATGGCAACAACCAGCTCCCCTGGTCGGTTCTCGGTCAGCTCGTGGCAATGTTTCGCGAGTTGCGCGGCGCGAAGTATTTCCACGACCCGAAGATGGATTACGCAGATGTGTGGAAGCGCCGCTTCCTCGAAAAGTCTGAGGTCTTGGACTCCGAAGGGGTCAGCACTTTAAAAGAGGCCGAGGCGGCATGGAGTGCCCAAGAGGGGCCATGGAAGCAAGTGTTCGTGCAATTTTGGACGGCGGTCCGGGACAAACTCGCGTCAACGGATCCGAGTGCAGCCGGTTCCCCGAACTACTGGGGCAATCCCCGGTCATCGAATCTCTTCAACAAGCCAATGCTTCAGACGCTCGCAACCGATTTCTTCGCCTATCTGGTCGAATCTCGACGTCCCATCACAGACATTGCAGAAGTGGCGCAGATCGTTGACGATTGGCTGCTAGAAGTAAATGCGGGCTACTTCAACAGGGACTGGAAGCTGGAGAACGTCAAGAAGGATGCGACTGGCACGCGGAAGCAGTGGTCATCTATGTGGTACGCATATCGCCGTGACCCTAAAGCACTTCCCGCGACATCGAACTTCTCCAGGACGTATCGGGCCTAAGCGATGTCTTTGGCTTCACTGACGCAGTTCATTCACCAAGCTCCAGACTTTGAGGCGGTGTGGCAGTTTCCCGAGTTGCAACGGCTCACTAACCTGCGTCTGCCGGATGCGGTTACCTCCGTCAACGAGCAGGTGCTACGGGCGGACGCATCCAGCATGTGGCTGCGGTGGTATCTGGCAGGACTCAGTAGCCCACAGCGGTGGACGCTCGATAAGTCGGCCTCCGAAGCCGCAATCTATGTCGAGGCAATCTCGCGTGCCGGTTCACTTTTTCCTAACGAGTCAGCCAATGACAAGGAGGCATTTGCCAAAATTGTGGCGCGTGTATTGATGCAGGAGGTTCACCGCCGGAGGGGAACCGCACGTACCGCACCCACTCGCTTAATAAAGCAGAACCTTATCGCTGCCGCGACGCCGCCGCGCTGTTGGATGTGCGGTTACGCGTTTAGGAGCGATGCAATTTCTAATTTTTTGGGGGCGAACAAACCTCCTGTGTCGTTAGTTCTTCCAAAAATTGTGGACCTTTTTCGGCCGAGGGGACTGATCGAACGAGACTTGCAAATCGAGGTAGATCACATCATTCCCGTCGCTGGAGGGGGCGGAGCGGGGTCCAACTTTGCTTTGGCTTGTGGATGGTGCAACAGCCATAAGGGTGCTCGGCTATCAATTTACGACACAGGGGTGGATCCGAAGCCTGCTGCACAGGGCTTCGTATTCTCAGGGACGACATTGCACGAGCTTCCCCGCATGTTTTGGACGATCCGGCTGCTGACAGTTCGGCAGAAATGCGAGCACGTCGGCGGTTGTACTGCAACAACTCAAAATCATGAGATGTTCGTTGCCCTGCGGGACCTACGCGGGTCACCTAATCCCAGCAATTTAGGGGTTTACTGCGCAGCCCACGATCCCCATGTGAGTGAGCGCTTTGTCGATGAGTCGCGGGCTAGAAGAATCTGGGGAAACTAACTGTCTGGCCTCTGTGCTGCGACGTGGTTCGATGCAGACCTCCTGAATACATTTCAGAAGGCTAACGACGTACAATTGAAGTTCATTCCTGCGGTTTGCGGTACCCACTGTGTACCCGCAATTGCAGGACTTGGTGAAGAGCTAGGATTCATGCGGTCTGCAGGAGGTTTTTAGAAGCTGCCCCAGGCCACCAGAACAATCTCCTTGTTCATCAACAAGTTAGCAAGTTAGCAAGGTAGATGCAAAAAAAGCGGCCCGTCAAAAGGCCGCTTTTTTGTTTTCTGACCCGGTTTCTGATCGCCTCAGGCCGGATGGCTGCCGGGAGTCGCTGCACCTTCAGTG
>JAUXTZ010000041.1 GCA_030681095.1 Burkholderiales bacterium | reverse complement strand
GCCGCAGCGCACAACCAGCAACGCCTTAACAAAGCACTGCGCGTTGGCCGTGTGCCCGGAATCGTCATCAAAACACTCAATGCGCTGGAGGCGGTTGGTCTGCAAGACCATTTCGTGACCATCGGCACGCACGCCCTGTATGCCTACGAGAGCGCCTGCGGCGTACGTTTCATGCCAGACGCCCTGGCGACGCAGGACATTGACCTGTTGTTTGACAGCCGCAAACGCATGTCGTTCGTCTCTCACATGCGGCGCATGGACAGCTCGTTTATTGGTGCCTTGCGCAAAGCCGACCCAACCTTCAGGGTGAAGCAAGACCAGAAGCAGACGGCCATCAACGATTCAGGCTTTGAGGTGGACGTCATCCGGCGCATCGCCAAAGAGGGTGAGCCGCACCCTTTTCGCATGAGCAGCGATGAAAACGACCTGTGGGCCGTTCAGATTGAAGGTGCCGACAAAATCCTGAGCGCGCAGCGCTTTAGCCAGATGGTGGTCGCCGAGACAGGCCACATGGCAGTGATGAACACGATGGACCCGCTGACTTTCGTGGCCATCAAACGCATGATCTCAAACGCCCCGGGGCGCGACCCGAAGAAACGCATCAAGGACGCGCTGCAAGCTGACCTGGTTGAGCAATTGGTGCGAACGCATATGCCGCAGTATCAGCGGGCGGGTTTGGAAAAGAAGTGAGGAGATTGGGGGCAGGACGTCACCGGTCGAAAATGCTTGCTTCGCAGAAATGAAAGATGGGAGGCCCTGGACTCCGCGTCATCCCGGACCTGATCCGGGATCCATGCCGCATGAACTACTTGCCCGACATCAAGCCCGCAACGACAGAGGCGAAAACGGATGTTCTGATGCATGGAAAATGGTGTCTTAAGCCTTGTAGGCGTCGGCTTGGCCAGCCCTTAAGGGAAGAATCGGCAATTCGCCCTTTAAAAAAGCGGGAAGTGTGCTATTAAAAAGAGAGTGCACGAAGGGTGACAAACTGCCACCAGTTGTAATGTTTGCCTTGGATGAAATGCAAAATGGGAGACCCTGGACTCTCTCCTAAACGGGTAGCACGGGACTTTCTCACATCAAAAAAATGTCCCCCAGACTAAGTCCAACTTATTTGCAAGTTGGTTCAACTTACCGCCGATTGACTCCTGTGAGACGTCAATAAACGAACAATAGCAAAGTGATGGGATTTTTCTGCCAAATGCCATGCAGTGGAGCCTTTCTCAGATATGACATTTACATTTGCCCCTGCTGCCAAAAGCGCCTCAACCACTTTCGCATGGCCGTTTTTTGCGGCATACATCAGCGCAGTAGTACCGATTCCACTTCTTACATTTACATCGCTTCCCGAGGCTAACAGTTCTTCTAATCGCATCAAATCACCATCGCCAGCTGCAATCATGAGAGCGCTGAGGCCATCTGTAAACGCTATGTCGCCGTTGGTGTCGCGTTTCGGACTCTTTGGGCGCTTGTGATTTATCGAGACATCAAAAACGAGCGTATTGATAACGAAACTTATTATTTGCCACGGACCCATTCGAAACTCCAAGGCCCATATTTGTTCCCGCGCCGAGGGTAGCGTAATTATTGAGGCCCAAAGTTGTGCGAGTTTGAAGACGCCAACGCTTGCAGCATAGGTCAGCAGAAATCCAGCGATTAGAGCAAGTAATGTTGCCACCCATCTTGGCGGAACGCCTGCGGGAAATTGCAACGCAACAACCCTACCTCCAATATATGCGATCAATACGAATAAAAGCCCAAAGACAATGGGGAATACACCAAAGACCCGAGCGACACTAGCTGCATCAGTAGGCGACATTGCTTCTCCCATCTCAATTATGGAAATCACATTCTAGGATCAAGAATCAGCACTCAAGCGAATCTCTCGCCACAATCAACGCGTTCACTCCCCCACGATGGGAGGCCCTAGACTCCGAGAGTTGAGCGGCATGTTATGGGGGTATTGCATGGTGGTGCTATTTATTGGGGCTGGATTGTTGACTTTGAACGCGCTGTTTTTCTGGCTGAGCGCTTGGCACCACAGAGAGGTTCCCGGCAGAGACGTTGACATTAGTTCGTGGTTTGGCGGCGCTATTGGCATTTCTTTCGCTACCGGCTTGTATTGTTTCGGGATTTTCTTTTGGTGATTTTTGTAGCCGTGGAATCAATAGCGCAGTCACAAAAATTCCAACAACAACGCCAACTATACCGACATACGAGGCGCGCTCAGTCGCACGAGCTTCCACTTGCGCGATACGTATATTTAGTTCGTGCTCAACAAGAATACAGGCTGGTGTTCCTGGTTTTTGTTCAGAAAGAAGGATTGCCAATTTTTCAGGCGACATCTTTGCCCGTTCTTTCGGATACGGCAGGCTGTAATAACCTTGGTCGAGGCCTTTTTCTGCCTCTTGCTGCTGCCATTTCTGGCTTCTTAGGTTGCAAAGGAAATGTCGGATGCGATTTAACATGAGAATCCATAACGTGAAGATGACCGGACCACCTTCACTTGCGGCGAGGCCGCCGCCTGCGGTTGTGGGTTCGCGTCGATTGACATGCTATGCATCGGCGGGGTCTTCCGGCACTTCAATAGGCGCTGAACTCCCAACATAGCGATAGTCGGCTGTATGGGGAGCGAATAAGTCATAGTTGATCTCGATCAGCGGTATTCCGTCGGGACCTGCGGCGAAACCGGTTGCGCGCCACGGGTACTTGTCCGTTTCGAGTCGAACGACAAGTGCGCTCGGGAAATCGACGAAGCGATCTTCGAAATGAGAGAGTTCATTTCGAATGTTGCTTTCGACTTCGCTCCACTCTCCCCCCGGCGGCAAATCTGCCGCGAATGAGATATTCATGTGTGGTCTCCGCGTGGACAGCTTGCCGATGCATAACGAATTTAGACCGTAAAAACTGCGGTATAACTTGGCGACTGAGGTTTAACCTGGACACTTTGTTTACCGCCAGGCAGGTCCTTGTCAGCCAAAGAGTTTTTGCACATTGCGGACTCCGGTCAGGTCGATAAAACAGGCACCAAACACCACAGATCATAGACGCGAAGTTTCTCGCGTCCCATCCTCCGAATGAAGGAGAGGCCGACCACCCCCAAAGCCACGCGCGCCTTCAGGAAGCGCTGTATAAACAAAGCACCATGACCGACAACCCCAAGGGCGAAGCGCCCTCCCCTGCCCCAGCGCGACCCAGCCACCTGCGCACCGTCAGCTACCACGGCCTGGCGCCCGGCCCGAAGCTGCTGGTTCTGGGCGCCGTCCACGGCAACGAAATCTGCGGCGCCAAGGCCATCGCGCAGCTGTTGCAAGACATCGACAGCGGCCAACTGAACATTGAACGCGGCACGCTGACCTTTGTGCCGGTCACCAACCCACTGGCCTACCAGCTCAAGCAACGGACTGGCGACCGTAACCTGAACCGCAACATGGCGCCGAGCGCGATTCCGCAGGATTTTGAAGACCGCATTGCCATTGTGCTGTGCCCGCTGCTGGACGCGCATGAGGTGCTGCTGGACCTGCATTCCTTCCACACCGGCGGCAGCCCCTTCGTGATGATCGGCCCGCAGAACAACCGCGGCACGCTCGAGCCCGTCAGCAAAGCCGCTGAAGAAATGCAGCTGGCGCTGCACACCGGCGCGCCGCGCATGGTCGAAGGCTGGCTCGAGACCTATGCGCGCGGCGTGTCGCGCCGTACCGCGGCGCCGCTATCCGCCGGATCGGCGCGCGCGCAGACGCTGGTGACCAACCCGAACTACGGCGTGGGCACGACCGAGTACATGCGCGCACGCGGCGGCTATGGCGTGACGCTCGAATGCGGCCAGCACGACGACCCGCAG
>JAUXTZ010000049.1 GCA_030681095.1 Burkholderiales bacterium | reverse complement strand
TCGAATTCGTCGAAACGCAGTGGCCGGTTATCCAGCGCAGAGGGCAAACGAAAACCGTAGCCCACTAAATTCTCTTTACGCGCGCGGTCTCCCTTATACATGCCACCCACTTGCGGAATGGTCACATGCGATTCGTCGATGATCATCAACGCGCTCGCGGGGAGATAATCGATCAGTGTCGGCGGCGGCTCGCCCTCTTTGCGCCCGGACAGATGGCGTGAGTAGTTCTCGATGCCCTTGCAAAAGCCCATTTCGTTCATCATTTCCAAATCAAATCGGGTGCGTTGTTCGATGCGTTGCAACTCCACCAATTTGTTAGTCTCTTGGAAATAAGCGGTCGTTTCACGCAGCTCTTGCTTGATCGCCTCAATCGCTCTTAGCGTCGTGGCACGCGGCGTCACATAATGGCTGGAGGGATACACCGTAAACCGTGGCACGTCTTGCAGCATATGGCCGGTGAGCGGATCGAAGAGCGAGATGCGCTCGATTTCATCGTCGAACAATGAAATCCGCACCGCGGTCTCGGCATTTTCCGCCGGAAAAATATCGAGCACGTCGCCGCGTACGCGGAATACGCCACGCTTAAATTCAACATCGTTACGCTCATACTGTATTTCGGTAAGGCGTTTGATCGCATCTCGCTGTGAAAATTTTTCACCCTGGCGTAGATGCAGAATCATGCTGTGATAATCCACCGGGTCACCGATACCGTAGATGGCCGATACCGTGGCGACGATGATCGCGTCTTTGCGTTCCAGCAGCGCTTTGGTGGCGGAGAGCCGCATCTGCTCGATGTGTTCATTGATGGAGGAATCTTTTTCGATGAACAAATCGCGCGAAGGCACATAGGCTTCCGGCTGATAGTAATCGTAATAGGAGACGAAATATTCGACTGCATTCTCGGGAAAAAACTCGCGAAATTCTGAATATAGCTGGGCGGCGAGTGTCTTGTTGGGCGCCATGATAATCACAGGCCGACCCAGGCGCGCGATCACATGCGCCATGGTGTAGGTCTTGCCGGAGCCCGTTACCCCGAGCAGGGTTTGGTACTTGAGGCCGTCTTCAATGCCCTCGACCAGTTTGGCGATCGCCTGGGGCTGATCGCCCGCCGGTTCGAACGGCTGATGCAATTGATACGGGCTATTGGGGAATGTGACGATCAAAGGTAAAATTACCGGCTTTTACACAACATTAAATTGTATCACGCGGGAAAACCCCACCGCGTCAGCAACGAAGGACTGCAATTGAAACTCTCAACACGCGTACAAGCGATCAAGCCCTCCCCCACGCTGGCGGTAACGGCCCTGGCGGCCAGCCTCAAGGCGCAAGGCAAAGACATCATCGGTCTCGGCGCCGGTGAACCGGATTTCGACACCCCGCAACACATCAAGGACGCCGCCATCGCGGCCATCAACCGGGGTTTCACCAAATACACCGCAGTGGACGGTACGCCTTCGCTCAAAGCTGCCATCATCGCCAAATTCAAACGCGACAATGGCCTCGACTACACACCAAAACAAGTATTAGTTTCATGTGGGGGCAAGCAGAGCTTTTTCAACTTGGCGCAGGCCTACATTAATCCCGGCGACGAAGTCATCATCCCCGCGCCGTACTGGGTGTCCTATCCGGATATCGTACTGCTAGCCGACGGCAAACCGGTCATCGTCGAGGCAGGCATCGAGCAAGGTTTCAAAATCACGCCTACGCAATTGGCAGCGGCAATCACACCCAAGACGCGCCTGGTGGTGATCAATAGCCCGAGCAACCCGAGCGGTGCGGTTTATACCCAAACTGAACTCGCGGCGCTGGGTGCAGTACTGCGCAAGCACCCGGAAATTCTCATCGCTACTGATGACATGTACGAGCACATCTTGTTGGGTGACGTACCGTTCAGCAACATCCTCTACGCCTGCCCCGATTTGTATGAGCGCACCATGGTGTTGAACGGTGTATCCAAAGCCTATTCCATGACCGGTTGGCGCATCGGCTACGCGGCGGGGCCGGAGCACATCATCACCGCCATGACCAATGTGCAATCGCAAAGCACCTCGAACCCGACCTCGATTTCGCAAGTCGCGGCAGAAGCCGCGCTGAACGGCGACCAAGCCTGCATTGATCCCATGTTGAAAGCGTTCCGCGAGCGCCATGCGTTCGTGGTCGATACGCTGAACAAAATCCCCGGCGTGAAATGCCTGCCTTCCGGCGGCGCGTTCTACGCCTTTCCCGATGTGCGTGAAGCCATCAGCACCTTGTATAAAAAAGGCACGATCCTTGCGGCCAACGACATCGCCATCAGTAATTACTTGTTGGAAAAAAGCGGCGTGGCGGTGGTGCCCGGCTCGGCCTTCGGGCTGGATGGCTATATCCGCTTATCGTTTGCGACGTCGATGGACAATCTCAAAAACGCGCTGGAACGCATCGCCAAGGCGCTGAGCTAGCTACTTAAATAGCTTCTCCAGCGCCTGACCCGCCTTAGAGCCGACGCTGGTACCCCAACCTGGCCCCAAAATCGCCGTGCCCGCCGCTGCGCCGGCCAGCGCGGCACGATTGGGAAACAACACCGGATCACTCACGGTGCCGCTCACGTCCAAGGGCACTTCGATCAAGCTTGCGGTGCCTTTCATCGCCACATTCACCCGGCCGGAGAGCTTCTTGTTCGCGGCGATATCCACATTGCCGTCCGCGCTCAAAATGCCGGATGCGACTTTCATCTGATTCATCTGGTAGTGTTTTCCGGCAATGACGAGCGTACCGGATAACTCGTCGAACCGGGTCTGCCCGCCGCGCGTGCCTTGCGTCGCCAGCGACTGCACCGCGCGCTCCAGGTCCAATCCATACAGCACGCCGCGCTGTACGTTGAATTTGAAATTGCCACGCAGGTTGTCGGCGAGCTGCCCCGCTTCTTTTGCATTCATCGTATAGCCGCCGTTCGCATTCAACTTGCCGCTTAAGCGGGTTGCCGATGTCAGCAGCGCGACAATCTCCTTCAACTCCACCTGGGCGGTATGCGCCTCGCCTTTTACTTTCCAGCCTTGTTTCCAATTTGCATTGAGCGTGGCCTTGAGCGTACCGCCATACAGCTTGGCATTGATCTCGGGCAGATTCAGCTCATGTTCTTTCAGCAATCCCTTCGCGGTCAATGTGTCGAATTTGAGCGCAGGCTTGAGCGGTAAATTCCAATCCTTCGCCTCGATATTCAGCCGTTGCCCACCCTCGGTTGGCACCAAACTGAGATTGAAGCGCTTATCCTCGCTGCCGGCGTCAATGGCTGACACACCTTGATCATCGAGCGCGATATCAGCGCGCAGCGGGCCCCATTGCAGGGTATCCATATCTACTTGTAGCGCGGAAAGTTTAATGCGTTTGATCTGTATGGTCTGCGGCCCATCAGATGGCCGGGTGGCAAGCGCGGCGATAATGTCGATCAAAGCTTGATTGAACGTGACGCCCTCAATTTCCACTTCACGCAATACCTTCACACCGCTCAACAGCGACCATAAATCGGGTCGCACGGTCACCGCGCCGATTTTGGTTTCATGCGATTTGCCGAGGGTGATCCCCATAAGCTTTGCCGAGGGAAAAGGCAAGAGCGCGACCTTTAATTCCGCAATCACCACCGGCTCGCCGAGCTTGTCGGAAGCCATTTTCTGTATCTTTGGGAGATAACGATTAAGCGGGATCAAAAACGGGAGAATCAGCGCAAACAAGAGCACAACGCCGAGCAGAAAAGCACTGATTTTGAGCCACCGCATAGCTGGATTTGGTTGACCTAAAGCACTGAGATCGCTATTATACGGCCCTCCTACGTTCCCTGATAGCTCAGTTGGTAGAGCAACGGACTGTTAATCCGTGTGTCCCTGGTTCGAGTCCAGGTCGGGGAGCCAGAAATTAAGAAGGCCAGCGCAAAACGCTGGCCTTTTTCATTTTGGGCTTCAATGCTCTTGCCGTTTGCCTAAGTAGGCATATCTAGCGTTCGCACGTATCATCTTCCGGTCATGGACCTAGACCTAAACCTAAACCAACAACTCGCCACCGCCGTTAGCCACCATCAAGCCGGCCACCTAGATGAAGCGGCGGAAATTTACCGAGTGTTGCTCGATGTACAGCCAAATCATCCGGATGCCTTGCACTTGTTGGGGCTGATAGAGAATCGTCGTGGCCATGCGGCTGAGGCCGTCAGGCTGATCAAGCAGGCCATCGTATTGCGTCCACAGGTGGCCAATTTCCAGCTCAGCTTGGCAGATGCTTTGCATGCCCAATGCCAATATGCCGCAGCGGAACAAGCTTGCCGCAAGGCAATTCAGTTAGCGCAAAACAACCCCGAGGCGCACAATCATTTAGGCGTGATGCTGAAAGCGCAAAATCGTTTTGCGGATGCGGAGCAAGCCTACCGCGCAGCGATAGCGCTGAAGCCGGACTACGCCGAAGCATGGAACAACCTGGGTAATGCGCTTAAGCAACAAGGGCGCCCATCTGAAGCGGAACAAAGTTTTCGTCAAGCGCTGGCACTAACACCTCAATCGGCGGATGTTTGGAACAACCTCGGCAATGCACTGCAACATCTCTACCGTTTGCAGGAGGCCGAAGCGGCCTATCGTCAAGCACTGGCCTTGCGCCCCGCTTTCGCCGATGCCTGCTACAACCTGGGGGTGGTGTTGGGAGAAACGGGGCGCTTGAGCGAGGCCATCGACACCTATGTACATGCGTTGCAACTCGATGGCGCGAATTCTGCCGCATTGGATGAGCTGATTCATCTCATGTTGCGTGCATGTCTATGGGATGTCCTACCCCCGCTGGTCGATGAACTGTTGCGCCGTTTCAGATCCGGCGAATCGGATTTAAACTCCTTCTCCCTGCTCGATCTGCCTGCTACTGTCGCCGAGCAATTGCAGTGCGCGCAACGCAATGCGGCGCGCATACAAGCCAATGTTCAAATGCGCTATGAACACACGCCCCCCACAGATTGGCCCGCACGAATCAAAATCGGCTATCTCTCCTATGATTACCGCCAGCACCCGGTTGCATTTTTGATCGGCGAACTATTCGCGCTGCACCACCGGAAAGAATTTGAGGTCTTTGCCTTGGCGATCGGCCCGGACGATCACAGCCCAACCAGGCAAAACATTAAAGATACCTGCGACCACTTTGTCGATTTGGTGCCCTTATCGCGTACCGAGGCGGCGGCGAAAATCAAGGAGCTGGGCATCCACGTGCTGGTCGATCTCACCGGCTACACCACCGGTGCGCGTACCGAGATTCTCGCCCTGCATCCGGCGCCGGTGCAGGTGAATTGGCTCGGTTATCCGGGCACGATGGGCGCAGCGTATATCGAGTACATCATCGCCGACCTAACGATCATTCCGCCGGAATTGGCGTGCTACTACAGCGAGGCCGTGGTGCGGATGCCGGATTGCTACCAAATCAACGACCGGCGGCGGCCCATTGCGGAGCACACGCCCAGCCGCGCCGATTGCGGTTTACCGGAGGATGCGGTGGTATTTTGCAGTTTCAACCACACGCACAAAATCACCGCAGAGATGTTCGCGCTGTGGATGCAGATTCTGCAAGAAACGCCAAACAGTGTGCTCTGGCTGCTGGAATCCAATGCCTTGGCCTCGGACAACCTGCGGCTTGCAGCACAAGCACATGGCGTCGATCCGGCACGTATCATCATGGCGCCCAAAAAACCGCTGCCCGAACATATGGCGCGCTATCGGGTAGCGGACCTCGCTCTGGATACCTTTCCCTACAATTCACATACCACGGCGAGCGATGCCTTATGGGTCGGCTGCCCGCTGATCACCTGCATGGGAGAGACATTCGCTTCACGCGTCGCGGCGAGTTTGCTGCGGGCGGCGCACTTACCGGAATGCGTGGCACATAGCTTCGAGGAATATGCAGCGCTGGTGATCAAGCTGGCTACAAATCGGGAGTTGCTCAGCTCGCTGCGCGCGCGTCTCACCCTGCATCGTTCGACTGTGCCGCTATTTGATGCGCCGACGTTGGTGCGTAATTTGGAATCTGCCTATGTGCGGATGCTGGAGCAGTGGATGAGTGGCGAGCCGCCACGTGGATTTGATGTGCGAGCCCAGTAGCGCCGGCTTCCAGCCGGCATGCCGGCAAGATGCCGGCGCTACACATGCTAATCCAGTGTTCGTTTGAAGCGCTTCAAGCCCAGCGCGATTACCACCAACATAAACAGCGCCATCGGCCATAAATGCGGCAAGGTTTCCAATGCGCCGTTGCCTTTCAACATGATGCCGCGCACCAGACGCAGAAAATGCGTGAGCGGCAAAATCTCGCCCACGCGCTGCGCCCAAACCGGCATGCCGCGAAACGGGAACATAAATCCGGTAATGAGCATCGAGGGTAAAAAGAAAAAGAACGTCATCTGCATGGCCTGCATTTGATTGCGCGCGATGGTGGAGAACATGATGCCCACCGATAAATTCGCCGCGATAAACAACAGCACGCAGAGCAGCAACAAGAGCAGTGAGCCTTGAATCGGGACGTTGAAGATGAACGTGGACGCGGCGAGGATCAGGAGAACCTGGATATAACCCACCAAAATATAGGGCATGATTTTACCCAGCATTACTTCCAGCGGATTCACCGGCATCGCCAGCAAATGCTCCATCGTGCCACGCTCGCGCTCACGAGTAATCGCCAGTCCCGTCATCATGATCATGGTCATGGTCAGAATCACGCCCATTAACCCTGGCACGATGTTGTGCTGGGTAATGCCCTCCGGGTTGTAGCGCCGATGGATGATGAGCTCCACTGCGCTCGCGCCCCCCGCTGCACTTTGCGCCGAGCCTTTGAGATCGTGGGCGAGCGCACTACGCGCCAACTCATTCAGCGCCGCGATGGCGTTGCCGGTGGCGCTCGGGTCGGTGGCATCTGCCTCGACCAGCAGCGATGGCCGCTCGCCGCGCAGCAAGTCGCGCGAGAATTGCGCCGGGATGGTCACCACAAACTGCACCTCGCCTTCGTCCAGCAAACGATTGGCTTCCACTTCACTCTGTACCACGCGCGTTAATTCAAAATAACCACTGTTTTTCAACGCGGCCAGAAACGAGCGCGAAAATTCGCTTTGATCGGCGTTGATCACCGCCGTGGGCAAGTGCCGGGGGTCCGAGTTGATGGCAAAACCAAACAGCGCGAGTTGAATCATCGGGATGCCGACCATCATTGCGAAGGTTAGCCGGTCGCGGCGCATCTGGATAAATTCCTTGACTACGATGGCGACGAAACTCGACCAGGAAAAACGGCTCATCCTGTCTCCTCCACCGCTTCTGACACGAGTTGGATAAACACATCTTCCAAGCCGGGCTGGGTGCGTGTCCAAGTGAGATCGGCCAGCATAAGATAGGGCGCCAGCGCCACTTCAAGTCGCGCCGCATCCGTACCGGAGACATGCAGCGTATCGCCAAATGGCACCACTTGCGCCGCATCGGATAAGCCGCGCAGTTTCTCGGCGAGTTGGTTCAGATTGGGACCTTTCACCATCCACGTGGTGAGCCCCGAATTCGCTACTACTTCGCTGGGCGTGCCCTGCGCCAGAATATGTCCATAGGAGAGATACGCCAAACGATGGCAGCGTTCTGCCTCGTCCATATAATGGGTCGAGACCAAAACGGTGATGCCCTCGGCGGCCAGATCGTGAATCGCCAGCCAGAAATCGCGCCGCGCTTTAGGGTCGACGCCGGCAGTGGGCTCGTCGAGCAACAATAACTTTGGGTTGTGTAAGGTTGTCGTGGCCAAGGCCAGGCGTTGCTTCCAACCACCGGACAGCGTGCCCGCCAACTGGTCGCGCCGCTTGCCCAGTCCCAAGCGTTCAATCGCCGCATTCACTACCTGCTCGCGATTTTCCACGCCGTAGATGCGTGCCACGAAATCCATATTCTCGCGTACTGAGAGATCCTCGTAGAGCGAGAAGCGCTGTGTCATGTAACCGACTTCACGTTTGATTTGCGCCGTTTCGCGGATCACGTCATAGCCCAGGCACTTGCCCTCCCCCGCATCGGGAATCAAGAGCCCGCACAACATGCGGATCGACGTTGTCTTGCCGCTGCCGTTGGGACCGAGAAAGCCGAATATTTCGCCGCGTGGGACTTGCAGGCTGAGATTATTGACCACGCGCTTGCCATCAAAAGACTTCGAAAGCCCATGCACGTCGATGGCAACGGCCTCGCTCATGGCAGCGTAATATCGATCGGCTGCCCAGGGTGGAATTTTGCTGCATCATCGGGCGCGAGG
This sequence comes from Burkholderiales bacterium, assembly GCA_030681095.1. GTDB lineage: Bacteria > Pseudomonadota > Gammaproteobacteria > Burkholderiales > Thiobacteraceae > RBG-16-58-11. The sequence goes on along the minus strand of JAUXTZ010000049.1, from coordinate 16,307 downwards.
CGCGCTTCAGCCAGATACACCAGCTTGGCGCGCGCCTCGTTGCTATAGATCACAGGAGGCGTGTACTCGGCTTGCGAAGAGACGTAGCTGACACTCGCAGTGAATTTAGCGCAGCCATCACAGGTGACTTGCACGCGCTGCCCCACTTTGAGCTTGGCCAGTAGCGGCTCAGGAATAAAAAAGCGTAATTTGATATTGGCGGATGGCAGCAACGTCACCACTGGGCTGCCCGCTGGTACCCATTCGCCCGCGACATACAGCGTGTCATGCACCAAGCCCGTGACCGGGGATTTGATCGATTTTTGATCCAAGCGCCATTGTGCTTGCGCGATGCTTGCTCGGGCCGCGTTCATTGTGCTGCGAGCCGCTTCGATCTCGTCCGTGCGCGCACCGAGGCGGGCGGTCTGTAGCTGCGCCGTCAATTCTCCCACTCGCGCTTCATCCCGCGCCACGGCAGCGCGCACCTCGTCCAAGCGCTGTTGGCTGATAAAGTTTTTCGCCACTAAATCTTGGTCGCGCCGCAACTGCTGGCGCGAAAGCTTGAGTGCAGCTTGCGCTTGCTCAAGTTGCGCCTGGACTGCCGCTATCTCGCTCGGACGTTTACCCTTTTGCAAATTCGTAAATTGCGATTCACTGCTCTTCAAACGCGCCTCGGCCTCCAAGCGCGCAGCTTTTTCATTCTCTTGCTCCAGGGCAAACAGTGCTGCGCCTGACTTAACATAGGTGCCGCGCTGCACTGAAAGCATGGTCAGTTGGCCAGCGAAGGGGGAGGCCACGCGCACGAACTCGCCTTCGGCGTAGCCGTGTAGTTTAGATTCCTTATCGAGAGAACAGGCGGCAAGGAAGAACACACTGCCCAGCACGAGGATGGGATGGGCTAGCCGCATGATTGAGTACGATGAATAATAGAAATAGACATTGCCGGATTATAGAGCACAGCGCACGTTCGGGAATCGTGCAGTTGTAGCGGCCAAGGCCCATCCTGCAGGAAATTGTTTTATCGCAATGGGGAATTAAGCCTGCACAGGCCCTAGAATTTCGGAAAACTGCTCCGGCGTCATCGGACGGCCATGAAAATAGCCCTGGCTGACGTCGCAATTCAGCTGCTTCAGGTAGTTGAATATTTCCTCTGTTTCCACGCCTTCGGCCACGACCCGCAGCCCGAGGTTGTGGCCCAACTCCACCGTGGCGCGCACGATGGTGGCGTCGCTTGGATTGTTCATTACCTCGAGCACGAATGATTTGTCGATCTTGATTTCGTCCACGGGTAGCCGTTTTAAATAAGCCAAGGATGAATGCCCGGTACCGAAATCATCCACCGATATCGAGATTCCCATCGCATCGAGTTGCACCAGGATGCTATGCGCACGCTTCGCGTCGTGCATGATGACGTTTTCGGTAATCTCAAGCGTAAGATGCTCCGGCGCCACGGCGTGCTTATCCAACAATTTGCGCACTTCAAGCGGCAGCGCCTCGTCATGCAAGCAGCGCGCGGATAAGTTGACCGCCAAGTTGATCAACCTGCCCTCGCGCAGCCAGTCGCCGCAATGCGCCAAGCTGCGGTCAAGCACCCAATAGGTGAGCGGCGCGATCAGGCCGGTATCTTCCGCAATGGGAATAAACTCATCGGGACCAACCCAGCCACGTTGCGGATGGTGCCAACGTAGCAGCGCTTCCGCCCCGCATATTTCACCGGTAGCCACTGCTATTTTGGGCTGGAAATAAACTTGCAACGTCTCCTCCGTCAAGGCCTGGAGTAGCTCGGCTTCGAGCGTCAACAAAGCCAGCGAGTTCTTGTCCAGCGTATGATCGTAGAAAGAAAAGCCGCGTTGATTATGTTTGGCGTGGTACATGGCCACATCGGCATGGCGCATCAAATCCTCGCGCTGCGCACCGTCATCCGGATAGATCGCGATGCCAATACTGATGCCGACATGCAGGGCATTTTGCTCCACCACGATTGGCTTGCCCATCGCACTCAGCAAGCGCTTAACCAAGGGAAGCGTGTCGTCGATCCCATCCGTTATCGGTAGCAGTGCTGCAAACTCATCCCCCCCGAGCCGCGAAAATACGTCACCTTGTCGCAATATTTCATTTAGCCGGGCAGCCACTTGCTGTAGCACGGAATCTCCAACGGGATGCCCCAGCGAGTCGTTGATCTGCTTGAATCGGTCGAGATCCATGATCAGCAGCGCAAATCGCGCGTTCTCGCGATTGCATTGGTTAATCATTTGGCCCATGTGTTCGTTTAAAAGCGAGCGATTAGGCAAACCGGTCAGGCTGTCGCGAAACGCCATCTCCTCCAGTTTTCCATAAAGAGAACCGAGTTCGGTGGTCATCTGGTTGAAGGCTTCCGCCAAGGAACGTATCTCACGATTGCCGGTGACGGCGACCTGCTCGCCCAAGTGTTTGCGGTCACGTTCCAAGCCCTGCATCTTTTGCAACAAGCGCTGCAGCGGATTCAGCAGAGAGCGCTGCAAGCCAAACAGCGTCAGCAGTGCCACCAAGGCGGTGGCGATTCCTGCTACCGTCAGCACCCCATTGCGCGCCCGAAGCAACTCTCGCTCCAGTACGTGGATGTCATTGGCCAGCGCCACCGTCAACACGGTTTCCCCCGTATCTGCTTTAAGCGGGTACTCGGCGATGATGACCTCCGTTTGATTGCTCGCTGCGGGCCAGTTTGGCGACTGAAACAAAGCAGCCCCTGTTGAAGGCACAATCTTCACTGGCATGCCCAACTCGCGACCGATCGCGGCCAAATTTTGGCTCGGCTCGGTTACCACCATGATGAAGCCGTGAAGCTGCAAGCTGCCAATTGGCGACAGGGTGGCAAACAGTGCGGTGCTGTTGGCTGCGCATAAGCCAGAGATCGTCTTCAAATGATGCGCACCCGACCGATGCCGGGCCTGATCCAGCATCGCCACGCACACCTTCCCTAAACCACCTCCCCCCAATTGTTGGGACGATTCGGCCAGCAGGCGGTAATTACGATCTAGCACATAAAGCTTGCGTAGCCGGATTACGCCGGCGGTATTGAAGTAACGATGAAACTGTTCCTCCAGATGGCCGGCCACGACGGCCTGATCAGCCTGGTCCACCGCATCCCGGAAATCCGGTTTGCGCTGAATTTCAGAGGCCAAGCTGCGCGAGTCATCCGCGAGCTTTTCCAGCAACTCGCCCGACTTTATTTGAATCACCTGTTGGATCGCCTGGCGCCGGTTTTCAATGGTGAGATCGCGATATATATGGGCGGTGACCAGCACCAGTGCGATCGCCACCCCACCCATCGCCAAAATGGGTAGCCAGAGACTTCTCCGCAAGGGCATGCCTTGTGTCGGTATCAACTGCATCGCGCCTTACTCATGCAGAAAGGGATACTCTTTTGACTTCCATTCTTCAAACCCGCCGCGGAACCAATAAATATTCTTGTACCCGCACTTCAAGGCAATCTTCGTCGCTACCACGCTACGGCCGCACTTGACGCCATTGCAGTAAAACAGCACGGGTGTGCTTTTTCCAGGAATGATCTTTGCCAGGCTCTTGCAGTTGGTTTTAGCGTCGGGAAGGCTGATCGAATGCTCGATATACCCAATCTTGCGATCATCGGGTATGCGCGAATCAACAATGACGAGATTTTTTAACTTGCCCGCCACCTCGATCACGGCTTCCGCATCCACTCTTTTCGTGCCGGGAATCTGCTCCGGCACGGGCACGATAGGATCGGCAAACGCACCGGCGTTAAACACCAAGAGAAAAATCAGCAATAAGGACTTAATCACATGGGTCATTTTCGATACTCCTGTTTTCACAAGGTTTGCCTAATCGCCAGCACGGCTTGATTGCGCAGCGATTTCAACAGCGAAAGCTCTTTCTCTGGCACGGTGATATCACCCGGCTTGGGGCGGTCGGCGTAGATCATGCCGATGGGCTTGCCCTTGATGACGATGGGGAAAATCAGAAAGGTGCGCGCGCTACACGATTGGCGATACCAAGCCGGAACGTGGCTGGCGATTTTGTGATCATCTATATCGGTGATCAGAATATCGGCGTTGTTTTTGAGCGCAAGGTGAAACACGTCCGGCTGAGCGGGCTCGGCCATGGGGAATTGAAATCCCTTGATCAAAACCTGCACGTTTTCGCCGAAACCGAATTTGCCCATCATCGCATTTTGCCGACCGTCCTTGATGCAAAACAGCACATGATTGAAACTCATGCCGGTGTACATCGTCTCGAGAATCATGCGCAGAATATCGTTCACCTTAATCGAATCATCAATCAGCGAATTGCTGATGTCTTGCAAGCCGGAGCTGAGGATCGATTGAATTTCCTCGGTGCTGCGCAGCGGTGCGATGCCAGCTTCGCCCACTGCCAGATCGAGCTGCGGCTTGGGTTCGTGCAGCATGGTAGCAGCGAGCGCGATTTGAGTATCGGTGTCCATGCCTTTTATGGCCGATGCTGAAGCCGCAGGTGCTGCTGGCTTGTTTGCCCATTGCGCGGCTTGTTTGGCAAATTTACTCTGCTTCAAATTGACATTCACTGCCGAAGAGAATTGCGCGATGTCTTGCAGCGATTTTTCCACCAGCGCACCGATTTGCTTCTCGTTCACCGAAAGGCAATCACCGAACTTCGCCGACAGGCGCGCGACCGCCGCGCCGCGTTCATGCTCCGGGGTGTTGGTGATGACTTCGGATAGCTCATTTGAAAAGCCAGACAATATACGCAGGCGATCGCCGTTGCTGATCCCTTTTTTAATTTTTTCGTCAGGCAAACTGCGCATACTGAGCAGCATGGAATCAGGGAAACCCCAGGTCTTGGCGATGCCCACCCCTAGATCTACGAAGCTGAGGCCCAGCACTTGAGTGGCGGCTTTGTCTTCGCTGACGTCCTTGGCCTGGATCAGCTTCTGAATTTCTGTTGTTTCTTCGGGGAAATAAAACATCGATAGCGTACGTCCCAGGTTGTGGAACATCGAACAAATAAATGCTTCTTCTGCATCCTTTACCTGTGCCCGCCCTGCTAGGCTGCGCGCCAACATGCCAGAGAACAGAGAACGAACGAATTCCTCTTTGAGCTGTTGCGCATGACCTTTGTTTTGCAAGTTATCGAACAGCATTAAACTCAACGCGATACTGCGTACCGAGTCGAAGCCCAAAATCACCACCGCACGCGAAATGGTGCTGATCGAGCCGCTGTCGAATTGGCTGTACATCACCGAGTTCACCAACTTGAGCAGCTTGTTGGTGAGCGCGAAGTCTTTCAGCACCGAATTGGAGAGCTTGTTCACGCTCTCCTTGTCCGAGCTGGCAATGCGATTGATCGAGGTCACTGATTCAGACAAAGCAGGGAAATCACCTTTTACCCGCATGCGGCGCAGCAGAAACTCCAGCGTGCTTTGCTTGGAATCGACCCCTTCCTGGATATCCGGCATGGTCGGCGATAAATATAATTCCAACGCATCCTTCATTTGCCCTGCGTCGTAGAAGCGCTCGCTCGGATCTTTTTTCAGCGCTCTCAGCACCAGATCGTCGAGCCTTTCGTCAATTTGATCGTTATGTTTGGACGGGGATGGGATCGGGTCCTGGACGATACGCCGCATGACTTCGTGCGTATCCTTGCCTTGAATCGCATGCTGGCCGGTGAGCAATTCATAGAGCAGCATGCCAAACGAGAAGATATCCGATTTTGGCCCGAAATCCTCGTTGCTGATGTATTCCGGCGCCATATAAGCCGGCGTGCCCATGAGATAGCCGCTTTTCGCCCGCTTATTGTCGATGCGGCTGGCGATACCAAAATCCATCACCCGTACTGCACCGTTGGCGCCGATCAATACATTCGAGGGTTTGAGATCGCGATGCACGATGCCCGCAGCATGCGCATAGCCGATCGCATCCAGGATTTGCACCGCCCATTCGGCCGCGCGCGTCGGGGGAATCGGCCCCTCCTTTTGCAGTACTTGCGCGAGCGTGTGCCCATTCACATATTCGAATACCAGATAGGGGTCACCATCGTGCTCGCCGGCATCGTACAAAGCTACGATGTTCGGATGCTGTAAGCGGCTCACCGTGCGCGCCTCGGTGAGCAAGCTTTCCATATTCGCCGCGCGCTCGCCGGGCGAGGCAAAATGCAGGGTCTTGATCGCCACCTCGCGCTCGAGATGCGGGTCGTGGGCAAGATAAACTTCGCTCTGATTGCCCTTGCCTAAAAGACGAATGAGTTGAAAACGGCCTATGGCACCGCTTGATGGCTGGGCTGCGGAACTTGCGCTCGATGGCATAGTCTTTGATCAATAAGGGAATTTTACCGGCGGCACATAGCCGGCGCCTAAATCTGCTACAGTACCTCTCTCTTATCGACCTTATTTCCTGGAGCTTTATATGAAGAAAATCTTGACCTTAGCCCTTGTGATCTTGATCGGCGCCAGCGCCCTGACCACGGATGCCTACGCCAAGCGTTTTGGCGGCGGTAAAAGCTTCGGCAAGCAGCGCGAACAAGTCACGCAGCCGGCCGCTCCCCGGCCTGCCAGCCCTGCCCCCGCGGCCACCCCGGCTGGCGGTAGATCCTGGCTCGGCCCCGTCGCCGGCCTGGTAGCCGGCGGCTTACTCGCCTCGATGTTTATGGGCGGTGGGTTCGATGGCTTCAAAATGTTCGACTTCTTGCTCATCGCCGCGCTCGCTTTCGGTGCGTATATGCTGTTTCGCAAATTTCGTTCGGCGCAGCCGCAAGCACAACAGCCTTTGCAGTATGCCGGCCTAAATCAGCCCGCCTATATGCCGCCGGCCAGCGGCGCGGTGCCTGTCGCGAGCCCTTCTACCCGACCTGAGTGGTTTGAAGACGAGCCTTTCCTGCGCGGCGCGAAATCGAATTTCATCCGCTTGCAAGAGGCTTATGATCGCGCTGACTTGAACGATATCCGCGAATTCACCACGCCCGAAGTGTTTGCCGAAATTCGCATGCAAATCGAAGAGCGCGGAAGCAACGTGAATAAAACCGATGTAGTGCAATTGAATGCAACGATGGCCGATGTGGTCACCGAAGCCGGGGTGGTCATCGCCAGCGTGCGCTTCACCGGCCTATTGCGCGAGGAAGCAGGCGCAGAAGCTCAACCGTTCGACGAGGTGTGGCATATTCAGAAATCCGCAACGGATCGCAATGCGTCTTGGTTTGTGTCGGGGATTCAGCAAATTCAATAACAGGCGTCAGGCGTCAGGCGTCAGGCGTCAGCAAAATTGTAGGCTGACGTCTGAATTTTATTCCACAATCTCCACCGGCGTCCGCGCCTCAACCCGTTCGAATAAATCGATCACATCCGCATTTTTCATGCGGATGCAGCCATGCGAACCGGGCGCCCCCATCGGCACTTCATCCGGGCTGCCGTGAATGTAGATGAAGCGGTGCATGGTGTCGCACTCGCCCAGACGGTTGAAGCCCAGCTCGCAGCCAGATAGCCACAAAATCCTAGTCAGGATCCAATCCCGCTCGGGAAACTGCGCGCCTAATTCCGGTGTGTAGATCTCACCCGTCGGGCGGCGGCGCACAAACACGGTGTTTTCCGCTTGGCCGGCACCGATTTTGGCGCGAATGATATGCGCGCCACGCGGCGTGCAGTAGCTGCCGTTGGCCTCGCCCATCCCATTCGCCGCGGTCGATACCGTATAGCGCCGTACCAAGCATCCAGCCTCATCCAATAATTCCAGGCTTTGGTTGGCAATGCTAATTCGAATTTTTTTACCCATGTGGCGCATTATCCCTTCCCCACAGGCAGCCAACAATCTCACGCTGCAAAAGGGTTAATTTGTTGGCGCAGATGCCGATAAAGCCTAGTATTACGCAATTCGACGGGGGGAACCTAATAAATGTGCGATTTTGCTCGGTACCAGGATAGGCTTCGTAGTGGAAACAATCCTAAACGGATTTGGCTGGCGGGCATCTTGCTCGCGCTGGTCTTTAGCGGCCCGGTGAGCCGTGCCGCGAACGAACCTACCCTGGTTCTGAATGATACCTATGACACCCCGTACACGACAGAAGCCGGCGATGGTTTTCTCGACCTCGTAGTCGAAGATGCCTTTCGCCGCGCGGGATTGCGTTTAAAAATGGTGCGGGTATCACCGGAGCGCGCGCTCTTGAATGCGGACGCCGGCATCGAGGATGGTGTTTCAGCGCGTATTGCCGGACTGGAGAAGAACTATCCCAACTTGGTGCGTGTGCCGGAAAAGGTCCTGGATTTTCCTTTTGTAGCTTTTGCGCGCCAAGCAAAGCTGAGTAACGCCAGTTGGGAGGCGCTGACCTCGGTCTCGGTGGGGCATATTCAAGGTTGGAAAATTTTTGAGCAAAGCTTGAAGCCCGGCACCCCAACCACCATCGTGGACACCGCTGAACAATTATTCACCATGCTCGATAAAAACCGGATCGACGTTGCCTTGTACGAGCGCTGGCTGGGCTTGGCCTTGGCGAAAAAAATGGGCATTAAAAATATCCGCGTGGTCGAACCCGCGCTCGCGGAACGGGAAATGTTCATTTATCTGAATAAGCGCCATGCCGATAAAGTACCAGCGATCACCGCCGCCTTGCGCGCGCTCAAGGCCGATGGCGCTTACACCCGGATTTGCCGCGAAAAATTCGCGCCATTGGCGGCGTCCACTTCCCAATGCGAGGTTAAATAGGCAGCCGGCTCGGGCAGCTTTCTCCCATGCGCAAATGGCTGGCTAAATTCTCCCCTCTCGGTTGGCGCCTCGTCGCCGCGACCGTGGCGTTCAGCACGGTCGTCGCGCTTCTGGCCACCGGCTTTCAACTCTATCTTGATTACCGCCGCGACATGGGGGAAATAGAATCCACCCTCGATCAAGTCGGCCAATCCTACCTGCCCACTATCGGAAACGCCTTGTGGGCGACCAATCATAAGGAGTTGCAACTTGCCCTAGATGGCTTGGCGCGGCTGCCGGATGTGCGGCATGTTGCAGTCGTGGAACACAACAAAATTTGGGCGGAAGCGGGGCGCCCCAAATCGGAGAACATCCGCTTACGCGACTATCCCCTGACCCATGTCCATCGTGGTGAGACCATGACTATCGGTAGTTTGAAGGTGGTGATGGATATGGATGGCGTGTATCAGCGCTTGCTGAATAAATTCTGGGTGATTTTGATCACGAATGGCGTCAAGACCTTCCTCGTCGCCGGCTTCATGTTGTGGTTGTTTCATTGGTTGGTGACACGGCACTTGCAACGCATCGCCGAATTCGCCTCTTGCTTGAACCCTGGCAATCTGCACGAACGGCTCACCCTAGACCGCTCTGCACATGCGCAGAATAAATTAGACGAGTTCGATCTGGTGCTTGATGGGATCTCTCGTATGCAGTTCAATCTGGCCACGGCAGTACAAACCCTGGAGCAAGATATTGTCAAACTCGAGCAGGCTGAAACGGAAATACAACAACTCAACAATGCGTTGGAACAGCGCGTCGCCGATCGCACCGCACAGCTTGAAGCGGTGAACCAGGAGTTGGAGGCTTTCAGCTACTCCGTCTCGCACGATCTGCGTACCCCCCTGCGCAGCATCGATGGCTTCAGTCAGGCGTTGGTTGAAGATTATGGTGAGCGCTTGGATGAGGTCGGCCACGATTATCTCAAGCGCGTACGGCATGCAGCGCAACGGATGGGCTTGTTGATCGATGATCTGCTGCGACTTGCGCGCGTCACCCGCGCCGATATGAAACAGGTGCATGTCGATCTTTCCGCCATGACGCAGGAAGTGATAGCGGATTTACACAAGCACAAAGGGTATAGCGAAGCCCCGTTTAGGGTGCAAGCCAGTCTTGTCGCCTACGGAGACCCGGCGCTGCTGCGCATTGTGATGACAAATTTGCTGGATAATGCCTGGAAATATTCGAGTAAAATCGCCCAGCCCCAGATTGAAGTGGGAAGCGTGGTACAGGATGGCTGCACCGTTTATTTTGTGCGCGATAATGGCGCGGGATTCGATATGGCCTATGTGGGTAAGCTGTTCGGCGCATTCCAGCGCTTGCACCGCGAAGAGGAATTCCCCGGCACCGGGGTCGGGCTCGCCACCGTCAAACGCATTGTGCATCGCCACGGCGGGGAAATATGGGCAGAAGGTCAACCCGGTGCAGGCGCCCTATTTAGTTTTACACTGAGTCATTGATTGAAAAAATACTACTGCACTAGACAGTGGGGAAAAGGAGCTTTAAATGCACAACAAAGTAATTTTGCTGGTGGAAGATAATCCAGATGACGAAACGCTCACGCTGCGCGCCTTGCGTAAAAATCAGATTTTGAACGAGATTATCGTGGCGCGCGATGGGGCTGAGGCGCTGGATTATTTGTTCGGTACCGGCGCCCATGCAGGGCGCGACACAACGATCCAGCCGCAATTGATCTTGCTCGATCTCAAGCTGCCCAAGGTCGATGGTTTAGAGGTGTTGAAGCGCATTCGCGCCGATTCTCGCACCGCATTACAACCGGTGACTGTCCTGACGACCTCGAATGAAGAGCGCGACATCGTTACCAGCTATCAACTCGGCGTGAATAGCTATATCCGTAAGCCGGTGGATTTTGAATCATTCATCGAAGCCGTGCGCCAGCTTGGTTTGTACTGGCTGGTGCTCAATACCCCACCACCCACAGGCCGTTGACATGACCGAGCCATTGCGCGTGTTGATCGTGGAGGATTCGGAAGACGATACCCTCCTGATCGTGCGCGAACTGCGCAAGGGTGGCCTGACCCCCGAGCATCGGCGCGTGGATTCGCCCGATGCGCTGCAAGCTGCGCTGGATGAGGCTGCCTGGGATATCGTGATCACCGATCACAATCTGCCCGAATTTGGTTCCGAAGCGGCGATCCAGCAGGTGAAACAAACTGGCCTCGATCTGCCCATCATCATTGTGTCCGGCAGCATCGGCGAGGAAGTGGCGGTGGCCGCGATGAAAAGCGGTGCTCACGATTACATCATGAAGGGCAACCTGTCGCGGCTAGTGCCCGCCGTCGAGCGCGAACTGCGCGAGGCCCAAAACCGCCACGAGCACCGCGAAGCCCAGCAAACGATTCAGCATCTCGCCTATCACGATGCCTTAACCGGCCTGTGCAACCGTGCCGAGTTTGAGACACGGCTGGCGCGGGCTTTGAAAAGCGCCAGCGCCGACAGCCCACACGCCTTGTTTTACCTGGATATGGACCAGTTCAAAATCGTCAACGATACCTGCGGCCATGTGGCCGGCGACGAATTGCTTAAACAGGTCGCGATACTGTTGAAAGACCCAGTGCGCGACAGTGACACCTTAGCCCGGCTCGGCGGCGACGAATTCGGCGTGCTGCTGGATCATTGCTCCCTCACCCATGCCGAGGAAGTGGCCGAGCGCATGCTGCAACTGGTCAAGGAATTCCGCTTTTCTTGGTTGGATAAAACCTTCAGCATCGGCGCCAGCATCGGTCTGGTCATGCTGGACAACCCTAACCAGACGCACACCGAGCTATTGCGTGCCGCCGACATGGCCTGCTATGCCGCCAAGGATAAGGGGCGCGGCCGGGTCCACGTCTACCGCCCGGATGATGTGGAACTGGTCCAACGCCGCGGCGAAATGGAATGGGTGTCGCAACTCACCCGCGCCTTGCAAGATAATCAGTTTGTCCTGCATAAGCAGTGCATTGTTGCACTGGATGGCACAGCCACCGGGCCTTCCTGTGAATTCCTGGTACGGCTCAAGGGCCGCGATGGCTCGCTGATTTTGCCCGGTGCCTTCATCCCAGCCGCTGAACGCTACAACCTCATGCCCAAGCTCGACCGCTGGGTATTGACGCAAGTTTTTGCCCATCTCGCACACCTATTCGCCACCCATCAGGCCAGAGCCGACAGCATTTACTTCATCAATCTCTCTGGCGCAACCCTGGGCGATGAAACCTTTTTGCAATTCGTGCGGGATGCCTTGTCCCGCAGCGGCATTCCACCGCAATCGATCTGCTTCGAAGTGACTGAAACAGCCGCCATTGCCAATTTGAGTAACGCCTTGTCTTTTATTCAGAACGTTAAATCCTTGGGTTGCAAAGTCGCACTGGACGATTTCGGTACCGGTTTGAGTTCATTCTTCTACCTCAAAACCTTGGCTGCGGATTATCTGAAGATAGATGGTGGATTCGTGCGCGATATGCTGCAAGACCCGATGGACGCCGCCATCGTGCAAGCCATCAACAACATCGGCCATGTAGCGGGTTTGAAAACGATTGCTGAATTCGTCGAGAATGCTGACATTAAAATCAAACTCACCGAGATCGGTGTTGACTATGCCCAGGGATATGGCATTCATCGGCCAGAGTCTCTTGATACAGGATGTGTGATTTAAACTTTATCTTGCGCGCGCCGCCGTTCAGCAAAAAAATCCGATAACAATTTTCCGCATTCCTCTGCCAGCACGCCACCGATCACCTCAGCATGAAAGTTAAGCCGTGGCTCAGCAAACAAATCCACCACACTGCCATGCGCGCCGGTTTTTGCGTCGCGCGCACCGTACACTACCCGCGCAATCCGGGCATGCATGATCGCACCAGCGCACATGGTGCACGGCTCGATGGTCACATACAGCGTGCAGCCCGGAAGCCGGTAGTTTCCCAAGTGTGTCGCTGCATCACGCAGGGCTTTAATCTCGGCATGGGCCGTCGGGTCATGGCCAGAGATCGGCCGGTTATAGCCGCGACCGATGATCTCTCCCGCCTGCACGACCACCGCACCAACTGGCACCTCGCCGTCCGCCCACGCTTGTTGCGCCAGTGCCAGGGCTTCGCGCATGAAGCTTTCATCGTTCATTTGCGATCATCTTCGATCTTTGCGCGGATGCGTTCGAACACCGCGTGGAACATGGTGGGGGTGAGACGCTTGGTTTGGGTGTTGTAGCGGCTGCAATGGTAGCTATCGAATAAGGTCAAGCCATTAGGTAATCGATGTTCTGCGGCGTGACCAAAAGCGTAATTTCCCTGCTTTAAGCCCAAAGCCATCAACACTGCCTTGTGTGCGATTAGGCCCAAGGCGAGCACGGATATATTCTCATCTAATACATTAATTTCATCTGATAAGTATTTGTTACATATCTTTATTTCAGATGTATCAGGCTTGTTTTCTGGGGGCAGACATTTAACCGCATTGGTGATGCGGCAGTCGATTAACGCCAAGCCATCTAGCGCATGCTCAGATGTCGGACGGCTAGCAAAGCCATAGCGATGCAGGGTGTCGTAGAGCAAGATGCCCGCAAAATCACCGGTGAACGGCCGCCCGGTGCGATTCGCGCCATGCATGCCAGGTGCTAAGCCAACGATCAATAAGCGTGGTTCTTTGACGCCGAATGGCGGCACCGGCTGGGCAAAATAATCGGGGTGGCTGATGCGAACCTGCACCAGAAAATTGCTCAAGCGCGGACAGTCGGTGCAGGCAGTGGAAAAGGCAGGGGGTTTCATCAAGCCTAACGTTGTGCGCAAGGATCGATAATACCAAGCGGTAAATCGCCGCTGCCCTGCCCAATATCGCCGATGGCATGGACAGCGTCCACATAATGCGTGTCTTCATGCAATTGGGTGAGTGAAGGCGGATGAGGCTTGCCGTGCATGCACGCCAGACGTGCCAGACTCACTGCAGGCAGGGTGTAATTTAAGCCCGCAAGCAGTTCTTTAGTGCTCGCGGGCTCGTTGCACATCAGCACCATATCGCAGCCGGCCGCCAGCGCGGCTTGGCCACGCGTGACTACATCGCCACCGGCTTTGGCGCCTTCCATGCTCAGGTCGTCACTGAAAATCACGCCGTCGAAACCAAGATCGCCGCGCAGGATGCCCTTGAGCCATTTGGCCGAGAATCCAGCAGGTTGGTCATCGACCTTTGGATAGATCACGTGTGCCGGCATGATGGCGGGTAAGCCAAAATCGACCATTTGCCGAAACGGCTCGATATCATCGATGAGCAAATCGGCGTAATCACGCTCATCCACTGGGATCGCCAAGTGCGAATCGGCACGGACGAAACCGTGGCCGGGAAAATGCTTGCCCACGGCGGCCATGCCGGCTTCCTTCAGGCCGAGCATGATCTGATGGGCGAGTTCCGCAACGCCCTGAGGCTCGCGGTGGAAAGCACGGTCGCCGATCACTTGGCTGTCGCCATAGTTCAAATCCAGAACGGGAGTGAAGCTGAAATCGACGCCACAGGCGCGCAGTTCTGCGGCCAATACATAGCCGGTTTGGTGCGCTAAGCGCCGCGCGCGTTGCGGGTGCTGTTCCCAAATCTCGCCCAGACGGCGCATCGGCGGGATGCGCGTGAAGCCTTCGCGAAAGCGTTGTACGCGGCCACCTTCGTGGTCAACCGCAATCAACAGCGGCGGTTGGCGCGCGGCGTGGATAGCTTGGGTCAGCGCGATAAGCTGCTGGGTAGATTCGTAGTTGCGCGCAAATAGAATCACGCCGCCGACTTGGGGGTGGCGCAACAGTTCACATTCTTCTTCACTTAATTCAGTACCACCAACATCGAGCATCACTGGGCCGAGCGTCATACATTTTTCTCCAACACCACAAAAGCGGCGACGAGTTCTTTTTCGTCGCTGATCGAGAGATGGCAGTGCGCTATGCCGCGCGCCGCGACTAAAGGTTTTAAAGCGGGTTCGAAATCCAGCCCAGGTTTGCCCAAGGCGTCATGCGTGATACGGATATTGGTGAGACTGACTGGACTGCGCAGCCCGGTGCCGATGGCTTTAGAAAAGGCTTCCTTCGCTGCAAAGCGCTTCGCCAGAAAACGCGCCGGAACTGGCGCAGCGGCGAATTCGAGCAACTCGGCTTCGGTCAGCACATGGCGCGCAAAGCGCGCACCGTGACGCGAAAGAATCGCCGATACGCGGCTTACTTCTATGATGTCGGTGCCAATGCCGTAAATGGTCATGAAAATAAAACCTTTTTGGAACCACGGATGAACACAGATGCACACGGATAAAAACCAAAACCCCGGCAAATCGTTTTTGAATTTAATCCGTGTTTATCCGTGTTCATCCGTGGTTCCAAGGTCTTAAGAACTACAACCCGCGCGCGGCGAGCATGAGCCGCTTCATTTCCCGTACGGCGGCTTCCCAGCCGATGAACAAGGCATGGGCGACGATGGCATGGCCGATGTTGAGTTCGCGCACTTCGGGGATGGCGGCGATGCGCTGCACGTTGTGATAGTGCAGACCATGGCCGGCGTTGATTTGCAATCCAAGTCCGTGGCCGTAGGTGGCCGCGTCGGTAATTTTGGCAAACTCTTTATCCTGTGCAGCGCCTGGCTCTTGGTTGGCATAGTGGCCGGTGTGGATTTCCACCACCGGCGCCCCGGCTTCTTTCGCGGCGTGCATTTGCTCGCGGTCTGGTGCGATGAAGAGGGAAACGCGAATCCCGGCTTGGCCGAGCACCGTGCAAGCATGCTTCACGCGCGCAAACTGCCCCACCACGTCTAGGCCGCCTTCGGTGGTCAACTCCTCGCGCCGCTCCGGCACCAGGCAGGCGTCTTGCGGCAAAATGCGCGTGGCGATGACGAGCATTTCCTCGGTCACTGCCATTTCCAGGTTCATGCGGGTTTGCAAAGTCTGACGCAGGATTTCCACATCGGCGTCTTGGATGTGGCGCCGATCTTCGCGCAAATGCAGGGTGATGGAATCAGCGCCCGATGATTCCGCCACCAAGGCGGCATGCACCGGGCTGGGATAACGCGTGCCGCGCGCTTGTCGCACGGTGGCGATATGATCGATATTGACGCCGAGGTAGATCACAGTTCTTGTAGGTCCTTGAGCAGTTGCCGGGTTTGTAAATTTTCGCTGCCCAAATGATGGCTGATAAGACCGCGCATCAATTGCTTGGCTTGGGCCAGTGTGGCGGGGTCAGAATAGTCGTCATGCGCCATATCCAGCAGGGTTTTGCCGCGTAATTGTACACTGTTTTGCATCGAACTCTGACGTACCGGGCCACGCTCCAACTCGTAAAAATAAGTGGTTTGCGCCTCGATCGGGGCATCGTCTTGCGCGTCTTTTTCCAGCATCAAGGCATAGCCTAACTCTTGCATCAGCCGCTTTTCGAATTGACGCAGCACGGGGGATTGCGATGCGCCTTCGCCCAACTCGCGTAGCGTCGCTTGATAATGCAGAAACAATTGCGGATGCGGATCGTCGCGCGGCAAGAGCTTGAGAATCAACTCGTTGAGATAGAAGCCACACATGAGTGCCGACCCGGCCAAGGGCGGCTGCCCCCCCTGCCACTCGGCATTTTTCAGCGTGCGCAATTCGCGCTTGCCGAACCAGGACAGAGT
>JAUXTZ010000048.1 GCA_030681095.1 Burkholderiales bacterium | reverse complement strand
CCAAGCCCGGCTCTTGCACCTTGCCCTTGCCGGGAATCCAGGCCGCCATCGTCGATGAACATGGCGGGCCGCTGGAGCTTGGCCAAGGTGGAAATTTGGTGATCCAGCGTCCCTTCCCTTCGCAACTACGCACCTTATGGGGCGACCCGGAGCGCTTCAAGAAAACCTATTTCCCGCCGGAGTTGGGCGGCAAAATGTATCTCGCCGGCGACTCCTCGCACCGCGACAGCGATGGCTATTTCTGGATCATGGGCCGCATCGACGATGTGCTGAATGTCTCCGGCCATCGCCTTGGCACCATGGAAGTTGAATCCGCGCTGGTGGCCAACCCGCTGGTGGCGGAAGCCGCCGTGGTGGGCAAACCGCACGAGATCAAGGGCGAGGCGATCGTGGCGTTTGTCGTGCTCAAAGGCCAGCGACCGACAGGCGATGCGGCGAAAAAAATCGTCGCCGACCTGCGCGAATGGGTCGCCAAAGAAATCGGCCCCATCGCCAAACCGGACGAAATCCGTTTCGGCGACAACCTGCCCAAAACCCGCTCCGGCAAAATCATGCGGCGCTTGCTGCGCACGATCGCTAAGGGTGAGGAGATCACGCAAGACGTGTCGACCCTGGAGAACCCGGCCATTCTGGAGCAGTTGAAACAGGCGGTGGTTTGAAAATACGGCTTGTGCAAAGGAAAGGGTTATTTTGGCGAACGAGATTGTCTTTGATTTTGAGTGGAACAGCGCCAAGGCGCTGTTCAATGTGGGTAAGCATGGCGTCACGCTTGATCAAGGCGCAACGGTATTTCTAGACCCGCTCGCTCTCACGGTTTACGATGCGACCCATAGCCAGGATGAGGAACGTTGGCTGACGGTGGGTCTTGATGAAGGTGGAAAATTGCTGGTAGTGGCGCATACTTACAAAATGACTAGGCCAGACAACGCGCGAGTGCGGTTGATTTCGGCGCGGCTGGCGACCAAGCGTGAACGGCAGTTTTACGAGAACGAACCACGATAGGTGAATACATGAGTACAGCTATTCCGACAGACGATGACGAGATGCCGACCGAGGTAGATTTTTCAGGCGGGACGCGTGGCAAGTTTTACCAGCCAGGTATGAAACTGAATCTACCGGTGTACTTGGATGCCGATGTGCAGGCTTATCTCGCCGCCATCGCAACGCGGAAAGGTATCCCACTTTCTGACGTAGCTAACGATCTTCTCAAGCGGGAAATCGAAATCATCGAGACTGCCAAAGGCTGAACCCGTAATAAGTTACTGAAGCGCAAATTCTTTGGGGTTTCCCCGTGAACCCCGTGTTCCCCGTGGTTCAAAAGCCGTTTCCAGGCATAATATCGTTTTCGTATAGATACTTCCCTTGGCTTCCTGGCTCCCCTTACTGCGCCGTATCTTTTTCTACGCCACCATGGCGGGGGTGCTGGCGTTCGCGCTGATCATTGTTGCTTTGCGCTGGTGGGTACTGCCCGAGATTGGCCAGTATCGCGCCGAAATTGAGACGCAAATTTCGCGCGCAGCCGGGCAAAAAGTAACCATCGGCGATATTCAAGCCGGTTGGCGCAGTTTGCGTCCGCATCTCAAGTTGGGGCAAGTGGTGATTCACGATCGTGTAGGCCTGCCGGCGCTGGCTTTCGACGGCGTCGAAGCGACGCTGTCTTGGCGCTCGCTCTACGCGCTGGAATTGCGCCTGCATCACTTGGAAATTTCCCGCCCGCGCCTGGAGATTAAACGCGAAAAAAATGGCTTGATTTACGTTTCAGGCATTGCGGTGAACGACCCCGCCACGCCACATGGTTTCGGTGACTGGCTGCTGCGGCAGGAAACGATTCAAATTAACCACGCCATCATCGAGTGGCAAGACAAGCGGCGTGGTGCGCCACCTTTGGTATTGTCCGATGTGGGCTTGCGGCTCGAGGGCGGTGGCCGGCGTCATCGCTTCGGTTTGCAGGCTTCCGCGCCGAAGGAACTTGCTTCCACCCTGGATGTGCGCGGTGATCTGCGCGGCGTCTCGTTCGAGCGTTGGCAGGAGTGGTCGGGCAGTCTCTACGCCAATCTCGGTGATACGGATATCAGCGCTTGGCGCGCCTGGGTGGATTTACCCTATCGCATCAATCAAGGCCATGGCGGCGTGCAATTGTGGGTGGATTTGAAGGCGGGCCATCCCAGCGCGGTGACCGGTTTGGTGAAACTGCAAGGCGTTAAAGCGCGGCTCGGCAAGAGCCTGCCCGAGCTTGATCTGGCGCGGCTGACGGGGCGCTTGGCATGGCGCGAGTTGCCGCGCGGATTCGAAATGGAAGCCAAGCAAATCGAAGTGGATGCGGGTGTGGGGCGCCAATTTTCCAGCCAAGCGCTGCTCGCGCGCTATCAAGCAGCCGAAGGCAAGACGCTGGAGCAGGGCGAGTTTCGTGCAAGCACATTCGACATCGCGCCCTTGCTGGCCTTGTCGGAGTACTTGCCCTTGAGCGATGTGCAACGTGGCAAATTGAAGGATTGGTCACCCCAGGGCAGGTTCAAATCGCTGGATTTGAAATGGGAGGGCGCGCGTGAAGTCCCCAAACAATACAGCTTCAAGAGCGAATTCCAAAAACTAGGCATCAAGCCCGTTGGCAAGCTGCCCGGATTTAGCAATATGAGCGGCACGCTGCAAGCAAATGAGCAAGGCGGCAAGCTGAAGCTCGAAGGCAAACAGGCCACGCTGGATATGCCGCTGGTGTTCCATCATCTACTGCAATTTGACGAATTGGGTGCGGCGGCCAAATGGCGCATCAAAAATCAGCGTGTGACCTTTGATCTAGAGAAGGCGACTTTCTCCAACGCGCATTTAAGCGGTAGCGTCTCCGCTTCTTATGAATCGTCACCCGACAGTGCCGGCTATCTCGATCTGAATGGTGCGTTGACACGTGGGGATGGCACGGCGGCTTATCAATATATTCCGCGCGTGGTGGGGGACGAAACCTACCTGTGGCTCAAAGAGGCGGTGCTGAAGGGGAGCTCCGATGATGTGCGGGTCAAAGTCAAAGGACGTCTTGATCGCTTTCCGTTCGTCGATGATCGGGAGGGTATCTTCCAAATTACCGCCAAGGTGAAAGACGTCACCCTGCGCTATGCGCCGAGTTGGCCGCAGATAGAACAAATTCAGGCCAACCTCGATTTTCACGGCAAACGCATGGAAATTAGCGCATCGCAAGGCATGATTCTCGGTACGCATTTGCCGCGCGTTAAGGTGATGATCCCAAATTTGCTTGTACATGACGAAATAATAGAGATCGATGGCGAGGCGCAAGGCGGTACCGCGAATTTCTTGCGCTTTATTGAGGAGAGTCCAGTCGCGCAGAACATCGATCACTTCACGCAGCACATGAAAGCCGAAGGCAACGGCAAACTCGCCCTATCGCTGCGTATGCCATTACGCCGTTTACCTGATACGCGCGTGGCCGGCAGTTATCAATTCACGGCGAATAAAATTTGGCTGAGCGCGCAAGGTCCGATATTGGATCAGGCCGCCGGCAAAATCGATTTTACCGATGCTTCATTGACTATTCCGCGCATCACCGCACAGGCTTTAGGCGGGCCCATCACCATCAGCGCGAATCCGGCACCGGGCGGGGTGGTGCGGGTGACCGCGGGCGGACGCTTCACGGCTGGAGGATTACAGCAGGCCTACCCTGGCGCGCTAAGCCAACGTTTGAAGGGGGCTGCAGATTGGTCAGCCTCGATCGCGCTGCGCAAAAAGGCGGCAAACTTTACGCTGGTGTCGAATCTAGTCGGGCTGAGTTCCGATCTACCCTACCCGCTGGCTAAAGCGGCGCAAGAGAGCATGCCGCTTAAATTCGAGCGGCGCTTGCTGGATGCGAATCACGACGCGTTGGATCTGAGTCTGGGGCGGGCCTTGTCCGCGCATTTGCTGCGCGATACCGAGGGCGAACAGGCCATGGTCAAAAAAGGCAGCGTCATGCTTGGCGGCGCGGCCGCGCCAACACCGACCCAAGAGGGCGTATGGGTGGATGGCGAGTTGGAAAAACTGGATGCGGATGCATGGCGCAGCCTGATACCAGCAAAAGAAAATGGTGCGTCTGGGTTGCCCTTGAGCGGTGTGCATCTGAAGGTGAAAGTGCTCGATTTTCTCGGCCGCCGCTTTAACAATCTTAATCTCAACGCCTGGACGCAAGGTGACGCTTGGCAAGCGACATTGGATAGCGACGAAATGCAAGGGGGGGAAGTAGTTTGGCGCGAGCGTGATGGCGGCACGCTGGTGGCACGCTTCAAACAGCTGACGTTTCCCGAGGCCGCGCCGGTACGCGGCGTGCCAGTGGCCGGCGGCCGTGATATTGATTTGCCCACGCTGGATATCGTGATCGAGAATGCGCAATTGAAGCAGGTCAAGCTCGGCAAGCTGGAGTTGTTGGCACGTAAGCAAGGCACCGATTGGCGCATCGAGCGTATGCGCATGGTTAATCCGGATGCGACGTTCAACGCCGATGGCGTGTGGCAAAGCTGGCTTGCCCAGCCGCTGACCAAGCTGAACCTGGAATTGGAAACGAAAGACGTGGGTAAGTTGCTGGCGCGGGTCGGGCATCCGGATCGGATTAAGGCCGGTACGGCCAAGTTGAGCGGCAGCCTAAGTTGGCGTGGCAGCCCGCAGGATTTCAACTTGGCGAGCTTGAGCGGCGACATGAAACTCGACGCGCATCGCGGCCAGTTTTTGAAAGTCGATCCCGGTGTCGGTAAGTTGCTGGGCTTGCTCAGCTTGCAATCGTTGCCGCGGCGCCTGACCCTGGATTTTCGCGATGTGTTCAGTGATGGATTCGCGTTTGATAATATAGTTGGGGTAATGAGCGTGAATCAGGGTGTGGTGGCCACGAATGATTTCGTGATGCAGGGTCCTGCCGCCGTGGTGACCATGATCGGCACCACGGATCTGGCCAAGGAGACGCAAATATTGCGCGTGAAAGTGGTGCCCGGCGTGGGCGATAGCGTCTCGCTGGTGGCTTTCCTGGGCGGGCCGGCGGTGGGCTTGGGTGCGTTTATTCTGCAAAAATTATTGAAAGACCCGCTGGGCCAACTTGTAGCTTACGATTATGCGGTGACCGGCACCTGGGATAACCCGGTGGTCGCCAAAGTTAAAACCAATGCAACGGAGTTCGCACAATGAAGCTTAAGATTGTGTGCGGAATAATACTCGCGCTAGGCTCGATGAACGCCGCTGCACAGATATTCGAGGTGCCGGCGGAGCTGTGGTTAGCACCCCGCAGCGGCCAAGCGGTGCGCGATAACGCGCAATTGAGTAAAGCATTCGCGGCTTATTTTCAGCTTGCCCAGCCGCGCGTGCGCTTGCATCATCATAAGCGGGATGAATCTTCTGCCCAGGCCGAGGAATTGCGCGGTTGGCTGATTGCCTTGGGTATCGAGGCCAGCCGTATCGAACTCGTTGAAGACAGCCCGACCGATCAACTCACTCTTGATATAACGGACAACCGATGAGCACCAAAACCGCTTCCAGTTTCGCCAAGAAGAAAACCCGCACCACCTTTGCCAAGACCAAGCCGCAGCCTGGGGTGTTCAAAGTTGCCGCGATCCAGATGGCTTCCGGCCCGAACGTGGCCGCTAACTTGGACGAGGCCGAGCGCCTGATCGAGATGGCGGTGGTGCAGGGCGCGAAACTGGTCGCCTTGCCGGAATACTTCCCGGTCATGGGGGTCAAGGAGACGGATAAAGTCGCAGTGCGCGAGGAAGAAGGCAAAGGCCCGATTCAGCGTTTCCTCGCCAACCAGGCCAAGAAACATAAAATCTGGCTGGTCGGCGGCTCGATCCCGCTCGAAGCATCAACCCAGAAAAAGGTGCGCAATAGCTGCCTGGTGTACGACGACAAAGGCAAAGTCGTCGCGCGCTACGACAAGATTCACCTCTTCAACCTCGATCTCGGCAACGAGCATTATCACGAGGAAGCGACCATCGAACCGGGCAAGAAAATCGTCACCGTCGATACGCCCTTCGGCAAACTCGGCTTGTCGATTTGCTACGATTTGCGCTTTCCAGAACTGTTTCGCGCCATGGGCGATGTGGACATCATCGTGCTGCCCTCCGCGTTTACCGACACCACCGGCAAGGCGCATTGGGAAACGCTGGTGCGCGCGCGCGCCATCGAAAACCTCGCCTACGTGATTGCCCCCGCGCAGGGCGGCTATCACCTCTCTGGGCGCGAAACCCACGGCAACAGCATGATCGTCGATCCCTGGGGCGTGGTGCTGGATCGCCTGCCGCGCGGTTCGGGCGTGGTGATCGCGGGTGTCAATCCAGCGTATCAGGCCAGCCTGCGCAATAGCCTGCCGGCGCTGAAGCATCGCACTTTGCATAAGTGTTAAACCTTTTTTTGCCACAGAGGTCACAGAGGACACAGAGAATATTCAATAGTTTTTCTCTGTGACCTCTGTGGCAAGTATTGCCTTTGACCTAATTTGAATGGGTGCAACCATGACCAATACCGTAATCCCAGCCGAAACACTGCTTTCCACCGCCAGCAGCAGCCTGCTCAAACCTTATGGCCTCGACAACGACAGCCTGCAAATGGTGCTGGGTCAGGTCATGGCGCGCGGCGTAGATTTTGCTGATTTGTATTTCCAATACAGCCGCGCCGAGGGCTGGCAGTTGGAAGAGGGCATCGTGAAATCGGGTAGCTTCAGCATCGATCAGGGCGTGGGGGTGCGCGCCGTGTCGGGGGACAAGACCGCGTTCGCCTATACAGACGACATCACCTTGCCTGCGCTGCAACAAGCGGCGGCCGCGACGCGTGCCATCGCAAAAGCCGGCGCAGAAGCGCGCGTGGAAGTGCCGGCACTCACGCACGACCGGCGCGGCAAACTGCATCTCGCGCGCCCGGCCTTGTATCTGCCGCATGACCCGCTGGTGAGTTTGAAGGATAAAGATAAAGTGGCCCTGCTGGAAAAAATGGAGCGCATCGCGCGCAGCCTCGATGCGCGCGTCAGCCAAGTCATTGCCAGCCTCGCCGGCGAATATGAGGTGGTGCTGGTGGCGCGTTCCGATGGGCTGGTGGCGGCCGATGTGCGGCCGCTCGTGCGCTTGTCCTTGCAAGTCATCGTGGAAGCTAACGGCAAGCGCGAGCAAGGCTCGGCCGGCGGTGGGGGACGTTTCGACTATGCTTATTTCACCGAAGAGGTGATTACCCAGTATGCCAAGCAGGCGGTGCATCAAGCCGTCACCAATCTCGATGCGCGTCCGGCGCCGGCAGGCAGCATGACCGTGGTGCTCGGCGCCGGCTGGCCTGGTATTTTGCTGCACGAAGCGATCGGCCATGGCTTGGAAGGCGACTTTAACCGCAAAGGCAGTTCGGCATTTTCCGGCCGGGTCGGCGAGCGGGTCGCCGCCAGCGGCGTGACGGTGGTGGATGATGGCACCCTCGCGCGCCGGCGCGGCTCACTCAACATCGACGATGAGGGCAACCCGACCAATTGCACCATGTTGATCGAAGACGGCAT
>JAUXTZ010000021.1 GCA_030681095.1 Burkholderiales bacterium | reverse complement strand
ATGAAGCTGCTCACCACCTATGCCGCGCTCGAAGTGCTCGGCCCCGCCTATCAATGGAAAACCGAGGTATACGTCAACGGCGCACTCAAAGGCGAGCGGCTCAAGGGCGACTTGATTTTCAAGGGCTATGGCGACCCCAAGATCACGCTGGAAGCGTTCTGGCTCCTGCTGCGCGATCTGCGGCAAAAGGGGTTGAAGGAGATCAAGGGCAATCTGATTTTAGATCGCACTTATTTCGACGTGCCCAAGGAAGACCCCGGCGCCTTTGATAACGAGCCCTACAAACCCTATAACGCCGCGCCGGATGCGCTGCTGGTAAATTTCCGTGCGCATCGCGTGCGTTTTCTGCCTGACGCAGAAGGCAAACCGCCGCGCATCGTGCTCGACCCGGAGATCAATGGTGCGCGCATCGTGAACCAGGTGCGCGGTACGAATGGCGGCTGCGGCGACTGGCGCGACAAACTGCAGTATCAAATCAAGCGCGACAGCACGCCGCCCACCTACGCTTTCAGCGGCAATTATTCCAGCGCTTGCGAAGATCGCGCCATGCACCTCATGCTGCAAGACAACAACGCTTATTTCGGCGCCTTGTTCAAACAGCTATGGGAACAGTTAGGCGGATCATGGAATGGGGCAATCGTGGAAGGCGCGCTCCCCGACACGGCCCGCCGCATCGGCAAATATGACTCGCCGGCGCTGGCGGAAGTCATCCGCGACATCAACAAATTCAGCAACAATGTGATGGCGCGGCATTTGTTTCTAACGCTCGGCGTGGAAGTGCGCGGCGCACCCGCCACCCCTTTGAAAAGCGCTGCGGCCATCAACGATTGGCTCGGCGTGCGCGGCCAGCGGTTTTTGGAATTGGTGTTGGATAACGGCTCAGGACTATCGCGCAACGAACGCATCAGCGCCCAACATCTGGGCTGGCTACTGCGCGCCGCCTATCAATCCAATGTTTTTTCCGAACTCGAATCGTCGCTACCCATCGTGGCGGTGGACGGCACCATGAAAAAACGCCTCACCTTGGGCAACGTCTCGGGCCACGCCCACATCAAAACCGGCTCCCTCAAAGAAGTACGCGCCATCGCGGGTTACGTATTCGACGCGCAAGGTCGACGCTTGGCAGTGGTGTGCTTGATCAATCATCCGAATGCCGAATTGGCGCGGCCAGTGCAGGATGCGTTACTGGAGTGGGTGTTTAGCCGGCCTTAACACCCCGCCTGCAAGATCGGACAGCGCCGGTCCGAGCGGCTCATTCCGTACGCGCTTATAGCTGGCAGGCGGTAGTCATGACGTGAGGCGATGCTATAGCCGTTTTCTGACTACGACAAGGCTCCCCATTGCAGCAAACATGAGGAACAAGCTCGAAGGCTCGGGAACCAAAGCAGGGGCTACTTCGGCGACTGCCTGCCATGCATGGTTCGGCCCCACGTCATTCCACATGTAATCCGAGGCCAACTCGCCAAAGCTCTCGCCACCGCAGCAATTATTTGGCTCGCCAGCGCGCCAGTTCGTAAAGGTAACGGCTTGCCCGCTAGACCATACAAAAGCCCCCTCACTCGCGGCATCGTTAAGGCCGATAAATAATCCGGTCCTCACTATGCCGAACGTATCCCAGACCCACGTGTTCTCTGCCGCATCATTGATCGTGACTAAATGTCCGCCAAGAGTCACCGCTTCGGCCTCTTGGTTTAACCATGTCTTGCCGTCTAACAAATAATAGGTATGGCCGCTATAAACAGCGCTACCGATCACCGTCGCATAGGCCGGCACTACCGATAAAGCGAACAGTAGCGCTGCGATCTTGGTAGAGATTTTCATTTTCTTCCCCTTGGTTAAAGTATTCTTGCCTTAAGGGTTAAGCAATTCCCGGGCCCACTTCTGTAAGGATATGAATTCATTGAAGATACAATTTTCTCCGAACGCACGACGCTAAGAAATGTAAGAATTGTCGACTTATAGGCTCGGCGCACTTGACTAAGTAAGTCAGCCGTTTAGTCATCGCACGTTGTCGTATAGCGCCGCGCTACAACCCTAAATCTTTCCAAATCGCATCAATCCTCGCTACCACATCCGCATCACGCGTGATCGGCGTGCCCCACTCGCGCGTGGTCTCAGTTGGCCATTTATTGGTGGCATCGATGCCCATTTTGCTGCCTAGTCCTGACACGGGGCTGGCAAAATCGAGATAGTCGATGGGGGTGTTTTCCACGATCAGGGTATCGCGTGCGGCATCGACGCGGGTGGTGAGTGCCCAGATCACTTCTTTCCAATCGCGGATGTTTACGTCGTCGTCCACTACGATGATGAATTTGGTGTACATGAATTGGCGCAGGAAACTCCACACGCCGAACATCACGCGCTTGGCGTGGCCGGGGTATTGTTTTTTCATGCTCACCACCGCCATGCGATAGGAGCAACCTTCGGGCGGCAAATAGAAGTCGCTGATTTCGGGGAATTGTTTTTGCAGTAGCGGCACGAATACTTCGTTTAACGCCACGCCCAATACGGCCGGTTCGTCTGGCGGTTTTCCGGTATAGGTGCTGTGATAAATCGGATCGCGCCGCATGGTGATGTGGGTGAGAGTGAAGACGGGGAAAGTGTCCTGCTCGTTGTAATAGCCGGTGTGGTCGCCATACGGCCCTTCGAGCGCGGTCTCAAAGGGGGCGATATAACCTTCGAGCACGATCTCGGCGGAGGCGGGCACTTGCAAATCGCAACTCACGCATTTCACCACTTCGGTTTTTGCGCCGCGCAAGAGGCCGGCGAATTGGTATTCGGATAGGGAATCCGGCACCGGCGTCACCGC
>JAUXTZ010000015.1 GCA_030681095.1 Burkholderiales bacterium | reverse complement strand
GGTGGACGATGCCGCCGTGCGCCGCCGCTTGTTGCAGGAATACAACTTGGAGATTGGTGCCGGCCTGGGCGATCTCGCCGGCAAGGTGTGGCGCATTGGTCTGATGGGCTACGGCAGCAGCGAAGCGAATGTGAATAAATGCTTGGCGGCGTTGGGTGAGGTATTAGCGTAGCGCAAGCATCCTGCTTGCATGTCGGCAAGATGCCGGCGCTACAAACCCAAGCGCTGCCAAATCGTCGAGCTGGGCCCCGCTTGATTCAGCGTGTAGAAATGCAACCCCGGCGCGCCGCCTTGCAATAATCGGTCGCACAAATCGGTGACCACATCCAAACCGAAGGCGCGGATCGAATCTAAATCCTCACCGTAGGCTTCTAGCCGCTTTCTGATCCAGCGCGGAATCTCCGCGCCGCAGGCGTCGGAGAAGCGCGAGAGTTGTGCGCAATTCGTGATTGGCATGATGCCAGGCACGATGGGGATGTTTACATTCATCGCCACACAGTCATCCACGAAGCGGAAATACGCATCGGCATTATAAAAATATTGCGTAATGGCTGAACTTGCGCCGGCTTCGGTCTTGCGCTTGAAATTCGCGAGATCTTCTTGCGCGTTTTTCGCCTGCGGATGGAACTCGGGATAGGCTGCGACTTCGATCTGAAACCAATCGCCGGTTTGTTTTCGAATAAAAGCCACCAACTCGTTCGCGTAGCGAAACTCGCCGGGATCGGCCATGCCCGAAGGCAGATCGCCACGCAGGGCGACGATGTGACGGATGCCCTTCGCTTTAAACAAATCCAGAATTTCCTGAATCGACTCTTGAGTGGAACCGATGCATGAAAGATGAGGCGCGCTGGCGGAGCCAGAAGCTTGAATTTCCATGACCGCTTCTAGCGTGCGGTCACGCGTCGAGCCGCCCGCGCCATAGGTCACCGAAAAAAACTTGGGCTTGAGTTGCGCAAGTTGCTGGCGCGTGGCGCGTAGCTTCTCCATCCCTTCGGGGGTTTTGGGTGGGAAGAATTCGAAACTGAACGTTCGTGAGGTGTTAGGGGTGAGGGGTGAGGTGTTCATGTATCGACTTTCTTCCGCATGTGGTTGATTAGGCCGCCAAGCAGGGAAAACGTTTTGTCTAGTTGCTCGGTGGGGAAAGCGTCGCTTGGCAGATATCCAAGTTCACGCGCAATGATGAGTTGAGTATCAATTTCACTCAAGGAGCCCCGAGCGATTCCGAGAAAGTGAAGAAACTCTCGGTCAGTAAAACGGGCGCAGCCCTCCGCGATATTCGACGGCACGGATACTGCCGCCCTACGTATCTGACTTGTCAGGCCATAATTTTCGTGGGGTGGGAAAGCAGCGGTGAGGCAGTAAATCTGTTTGACCAGATCGATAGCCGTTTTCCAGACCTCCAGGTCGTGGTGTTTACGCCTCACCCCTAACTCCTTACCCCTTACACCATTACCGCTAGTAGCGGTAATGGTTAGGTTTGTACGGGCCGTTTTTTGGCACGCCAATGTAAGCGGCTTGCGTGTCGGACAGCTCGGTCAGGTGCGCGCCGATTTTCTTCAAATGCAGGCGTGCAACTTTTTCGTCCAGATGCTTGGGCAGCACATACACCCCCACCGGGTAGTCGGCGG
Source organism: Burkholderiales bacterium (assembly GCA_030681095.1). GTDB lineage: Bacteria > Pseudomonadota > Gammaproteobacteria > Burkholderiales > Thiobacteraceae > RBG-16-58-11. The sequence continues at coordinate 28,025 of JAUXTZ010000015.1, read as the reverse complement.
TGTGGGTGAATAGCTCGATCTGCGCGATGGTCTGGTTGGAGAAGGAAGCCGACATCACGAAGCTGGGGTGTCCGGTGGCGCAGCCCAGGTTCACCAAGCGGCCTTTGGCGAGGACGATGATGCGCTTGCCGTCGGGGAAGATCACGTGATCGACCTGTGGCTTGATTTCGTCCCACTGATATTTTTCCACTGAGGCGATGTCGATTTCGGAATCGAAGTGGCCGATGTTGCACACAATGGTTTGGTCTTTCATCTTAATCATGTGATCGTGGTTGATGACATGCACATTGCCGGTGGCGGTGACGAAAATATCGCCCTTGTCACAGGCCTCGTCCATGGTCACCACGCGATAGCCTTCCATCGCTGCTTGCAGGGCGCAGATCGGGTCGATTTCGGTGACCCACACCGTGGCGCCCATGCCGCGGAAAGCTTGCGCGCAGCCTTTGCCCACGTCGCCGTAGCCTAATACCACGCAGATTTTGCCCGCGATCATCACGTCGGTGGCGCGCTTGATGCCGTCGAGCAGCGATTCGCGGCAGCCATACAGATTATCGAATTTGGATTTGGTGACGGAATCGTTGACGTTGATGGCCGGGAATTTCAGTTTGCCTTCTTCGAACATCTGATACAGGCGATGCACACCGGTAGTAGTTTCCTCGGTCACGCCTTTGATGTGGCCGATGCGCGCCGAGTACCAGCCGGGCTGGGTTGCCAGGCACTTTTTGATGGCAGCGTACAGTACACGCTCTTCTTCGCAGGTCGGATTAGCGAGCACGGAAATATCGCTTTCGGCGCGCACACCCAGATGCAACAGCAGCGTGGCGTCGCCGCCATCGTCCAAAATCATGTTGGTAAACTGACCGTTGGGCCACTCGAAAATCTGGTGGGTGTATTCCCAATATTCTTCCAAGGATTCGCCCTTGTAGGCGAATACCGGAATTTGCTCGGCGGCAATAGCGGCGGCGGCGTGGTCTTGCGTGGAGTAAATATTGCACGAGGCCCAGCGCACGTCTGCGCCGTGCGCGGTGAGGGTTTCGATCAACACCGCGGTTTGAATCGTCATGTGCAGCGAGCCGGTAATACGCGCGCCTTTGAGCGGCTGCTGGGTTTTGAATTCCTGGCGAATCGCCATCAAGCCGGGCATTTCGGTTTCGGCGATATTGATTTCTTTGCGGCCCCAGGCGGCAAGGGATAGATCGGCGACTTTATAGTCGGTAAAGTTGGGGTTGAGTACGGCGCTCATAGTGCTCTCCATTCAGGGTAAGTGAATAGGCGCCGTTGCTACGTTGATCCTTCGCACCAAGCCTGACTCACCTTGCTTATCACGGTGAGCTGCAGCGCCCCTCAATGCGACGGTTATTTCAAAACAAAAACAGGTTTTAAATTCCCGCGTCGGCTTTCAATGCTTCGGCTTTATCTACCGCTTCCCACGTGAAATCCGGCTCGTCGCGGCCGAAATGGCCGTAGGCGGCGGTACGTGTGTAGATTGGACGCAGCAGATTAAGCGATTGAATAATGCCTTTTGGCCGCAGGTCGAAATGTTTCTCGATCAGCTTCACAATTTTTTCGTCGGACAATTTGCCGGTTCCGAAGGTATTGACCGACAGGCTCACTGGCTTGGCCACCCCGATGGCGTAGGCGACTTGCACTTGGCATTTGCTGGCGATGCCCGCGGCGACGATGTTCTTCGCCACATAGCGCGCGGCATAGGCGGCCGAGCGATCAACCTTGGACGGGTCTTTGCCGGAGAACGCGCCGCCGCCATGCGGCGCTGCGCCGCCGTAGGTGTCGACGATGATTTTGCGCCCGGTTAGGCCGGCATCGCCCATGGGTCCGCCGACGACGAAGCGGCCGGTGGGGTTGACCAAATACCGCGTATCTTTACGCATGGCTTCCGGAATGATCGGCTTGATGATTTCCTCGATCACGGCTTCGGTCAGCACCGCATGCGACACTTCCGGGTGATGCTGGGTCGAGACCACCACGGTATCGACGTTGACGGGTTTTCCATCCACATAACGAATCGTGACTTGGGATTTAGCGTCCGGGCGCAGCCAGGGCAGCCGCCCATCTTTGCGCAGCGCCGATTGGCGTTCCATCAGGCGGTGCGCGTAGTGAATCGGCATCGGCATTAATTGCGGTGTTTCATCGCAGGCATAGCCGAACATCAAGCCTTGGTCGCCCGCGCCTTGATCCAGGAACAGGCCCTCGCCTTCGTTTACGCCTTGCGCGATATCGGGCGATTGCTTGCCCAGGCTCACCATTACCGCGCAGGTGTGATAGTCGAAACCGATCTCGGAGCTGTCATATCCAATGCGCTTCACCGTCTCGCGCGCAACCACATTGAAATCCACTACCGCATTCGTTGTGACCTCGCCCGCGATCACCACCAGACCCGTGGTGCAAAGCGTCTCGCACGCTACCCGTGAGTGCGGGTCCTGGGTTAAGATGGCGTCCAAAATCGAATCAGAAATTTGATCCGAAACCTTATCCGGGTGCCCTTCGGAAACTGATTCCGAGGTAAATAGAAATTCGTTCATCGCGTCCGTTCTCAATCTTTATATGTTCTCAAGAACCCAATAGGATACCAAAGCTTGGCCCATCCAGAAAGGCATGTGACTCCGCGATGACATGGCTATTCCGGTTGTTTGCCCGCTTTCCGCTATGGGCCGTGCATGCTTTGGGCGCTGTGGCGGGGTGGGGCGTGTACCTGGCTTCGCCGCGTTACGCGCGCCGTCTGCGTGAAAACCTTTATTTAAGTAAGGTGGCATCGGATGCGACCACTAACCGCCGTTTGCTGTTCAAAGCCATAGCGGAAGCCGGCAAGGGTGTCCTGGAACTCTTTATCGTTTGGTTTCGCCCCTATCCCGCTGTGCTCAAATTGGTTCGAAGCGTCGAAGGCTGGGAGCACGTGCAGAATGCGCGGGCTGCCGGCAAGGGGGTGATGTTGCTCACGCCGCACGTCGGCTGTTTCGAAATGGGCGGCTTATATTGTGGCGCGCAATTTCCGTTTACCGAGCTGTATCGTCCTCCAAAACTGGCGCGACTCGAACCGCTGATGCGTGCCGGCCGCACACGCGGACAAGTCAACTTGGCAACCACTGATTATGCCGGCGTGAAAAAACTGCTTGCCGCCTTAAAGCAAGGGCAGGCGATTGGTGCGCTGCCCGACCAAGCACCCAGCTTGGGCGAGGGCGTGTGGGCAGATTTCTTTGGCCGGCCCGCTTACACCATGACACTGATCGCGCGGATGCAACAAAAAACCGGCGCGGCGATTATCTTTTTTTATGCTGAGCGTTTGAGTTGGGGTCGCGGCTTCGTGATTCGTTACTTGCCGCCCATCGCTCCCTTGAATGAAAACCCCGAACAAGCCGCGCGTCAAATCAATGCGGCAGTGGAAGCAATCGTGCGCGCTTGCCCGGCGCAATATCTGTGGAGCTATAACCGGTATAAAGCGGTAAGGGGTGAGCGAGCATGATTCGCGTCGCGATTTTTTGTCTTTGGCTGCTGCACTTTTTGCCGCTGGCGCTGCTGAACCCGATCGGGCAGGGAGTGGGTCTGTTGTTCTATGCCTTGGGGCGTGAGCGGCGCGAGGTGGCGCGCACCAATTTGCGCCTGTGCTTTCCCGAATTGAGCGAGCCTGAAAGAGAGTGGCGCGTGCGCCAGCACTTTCGCGCCTTTGGGCGCAGCTTTCTGGAGCGCGGCATCTTGTGGTGGTCGAGTGCTGCACGGCTCAAGCGCCTCGTGCGCATCGAGGGTGAAGCGCATTGGCAAGCAGTACGCGGCAAGCCGGTCATCCTGCTCGCGCCGCATTTTGTCGGGCTGGATATGGGCGGCTCGCGCTTATCCATCGACGCACAAGTCGCTTCTTTGTACAGCAAGCAAAAAAATCCGCTGGTCGATCGTCTGCTGCTGCAAGGACGCCGCCGGTTTAATACCCCGCGCTTGTTCTCGCGTCAGGACAGCGTGCGCAGTGTAGTCAAGGCGGTGCGTGACGGGACGCCTTTTTACTATTTACCTGATATGGATTTCGGCGCGCGCGATTCGATCTTCGTGCCTTTCTTCGGCGTGCCCGCGGCAACGATCACTGGCGTATCTCGCTTGGCGCGTTTAGCCGATGCCCGTGTCGTGCCGGCGGTGACCCGACAGCTCCCCGGTGGCCAAGGCTATGTGCTGAAGTTTTATCCGGCCTGGGAAAATTTTCCGAGCGGCGACATCGCCGCCGACACGCGTCGCGTGAATGCCTTCATCGAGGAGCGTGTGTTAGAGATGCCCGAGCAGTATTACTGGCTGCACAAGCGCTTCAAGACGCGGCCTGAGGGGGAGAAGAAGCTTTATTGAAAAGCAAAAAGTAGATAGTCCACGAAACACACGAAAAACACGAAATAGCCCCAGATAAATAAAGGGTGTAAGTGCCGACGGGCGAATGAAGCAACGGCACGCGTCGTGGATTTATTTCGTGTCTTTCGTGTGTTTCGTGGATTAATTGCCTCTTTGGGATAAATCATGCAACGTATCCCCGAACCCGAATTGATGACCGACCCGGCACAGGCACAAGCCTATGCCGAAGCCGATTTCAGCGCGCCGCATGATGCTTTCGTAGTCCACTTTGCGGCGCGTTTTCCTGATTTCAAAGCTGGCCGCGTGCTCGATCTCGGCTGCGGCGCAGCGGATGTGACGCTGCGTTTCGCCCGTGCTTATCCCGATGCAGAGATCGTCGGTATCGATGGCGCAGAAGCGATGCTGACGTTGGGGTACGCGGCGATCACGCGCGTCCACTGTGCTGATCGCATTACGCTGCACTGCATGTGCCTGCCTGATTCAAGCGTGGCGCATCAAGCATTTGATGCAGTCATCAGCAATAGTTTGCTGCATCATCTGTCTGCGCCCGATGTCCTTTGGCAAACCATCCAGCACGCTGCGAAGCCGGGTGCGCCGGTGTGCGTGATGGATTTACTGCGTCCTCACTCGCGCGAAGAAGCGACTCGCTTGCTTGCATTGCACGCCGCCGGCGCACCGGAAATTCTGCGCCGCGATTTTTTCAACAGCTTGTTGGCGGCATACGAGATCGAAGAAGTGCGCGCACAATTGCGCGCGGCCGCACTGCCGCAGTTACAAGTCAAACCGGTGAGTGATCGGCATATGCTTATATTCGGACGCTGTTGAGAACAGTTTTCAGATTGTTGCGCAAGAGGGCTCAATAGTATTTTTAAGGCAAAAAAAGCTGTTATGGCGCATTTTAGTTGTGATACGATTCTTCGCACCCGTACCACCACACATTCCACAAGGAGGATAAGTAATGGCAAAAGCAAAAGCACCAGCCGCAGCAAAGGCACCAACTAAATCTGAAATCATGGCGCAAATGTCTGCCGACACCGGCATCAGCAAAAAAGATGCGGGCGGCGTGTTGGCCTCCCTGGCCGGCATGATGGGCAAGTCCCTCAAGAAGCACGGCAACTTCGTGATGCCGGGTCTGTTGAAAGTTAAAGTCGTCACCAAGCCCGCGACCAAAGCACGCAAAGGCGTGAACCCGTTCACCGGTGCAGAGATGATGTTCAAAGCCAAGCCGGCACGCAAAGCCGTCAAAATTCTGGCGCTGAAAGCATTGAAAGACATGGTTTAATTGTTGTTCCGCTTCCGGTCGGGGCAGCCCGGCCGGAATCTTCCCCGCAAGTCCTCTCTCTTCTCTTTATCTTCGTACCCGCTCCAAGCGACCCTTTTCCGTGTGTGAATGCACAGGGTATGATTTACGCACCTTTTCCGATTCGTTCAGCCCATGCCGTTTCAAAACCCCGCTCCGGATGAAATCAAAGCGCTGCTCGCTCGCGTGAAGACTATCGCGGTAGTGGGGCTCTCGCCCAAACCAAATCGACCGAGCTTCGTCGTTGCGCGTGCCTTGCAGGGCTTTGGTTACCGCACTATTCCGGTGCGCCCGGCGCTGAATGAGGTGCTGGGCGAGAAGGCCTATCCGAACCTCGCCGAGGTGCCGGACCGCATCGATCTGGTGGATGTCTTTCGTGCCGCCGAGCATTTGGATGAGTTGGTGGATGAATGCATTCGCCTCAAACTGCCCGCCCTGTGGATTCAAGAGGGTATCGTGAATGAGGCCGCCGCCGAGCGAGCGCGTGCCGCCGGCTTATTCGTAGTTATGGATCGCTGCATCTACAAAGACTATGTTTCGCTCATGGCCTAATCTCATTTGGCTGCTGCTGCCGCTCGTGGCGCAGGCCGGCGAGCTGGAAGATGGTCTTGCTGCGTATCGCGCCAAAAACTATGGCCAAGCCTTTATGCACTTGCAGCCCTTGGCGGAGGAGGGTGTGCCGGCAGCGCAATTCACCCTGGGCGAGATGTATCGGCGCGGCCGTGGCTTTGTGAAGAGTGTGCCCGAAGCGCTGCCCCTCTTGAAGCAAGCGGCGGAAGCCAATCACCTTCCCTCACTCAATGTCTTGGGCGAGATGCATGAAGCGGGCGATGGCGTGGCGCAAGATTTCGAAGCCGCTGCACAGTGGTTCCAGAAAGCCGCCGATGCGGGTGACGCCAAAGGCCAGCTTAACTTAGCCTTGCATTACCTCCGCGTTGAAGACGTGCGTGACTTCGCCCAAGCCGCTAAGTGGTTCAAGCTCGCCGCGGAGCAGAATGAGCCGGAAGCGCAATACTTCTACGCCCGGCTGTTGCTCGATGGTAAAGGCGTCGGGCAGAACCTGGAAGAGGCCATGACCTGGCTCGCCAAGGCCAGCGCACAGGGCCACGCGCCGGCACGACGCTTTCTGCATCTGCTGCAACAAGACGAAACCCCCGATCGCAATCTCGCCCTGCGTGATCTCAAGCGCTTTCTTTCAGCCGGCGTGGCGACGCTGGAAGCGGTCTCCAGTGACGCCAGTTATGGTTTCGAGAAAACCAATCCCATCAAACCTGGCCCCGGCTTTGAATCCGAGTGGCGCTACCTCAACGCCCTGCGCGGCCCGAGCGGCGAGATCGTGCACTACCAGCGATTGGGCCATTGCTGTGCTTTTAACACCGATGCGGCGGAGCGGGGCAAGGGCTTTCTCGATCAGTATGAGTTGACCTATGATGGGCTCTCCCAGCCGCTGATCTTGTATCTGAACATGTTCGAGGAAGCGCAAATGAAAGCCCCGCAGGGGTTTACTTTTACACGGGAAACAGAGGAGTGAATCGATATGAAGCTTAAAACTAGCATTCTTGTTACCTTGACCATTCTGCTTGCGGCTTGCGGCAAGCTCAGCGTGGAAAATTACGACAAGCTCAAAGTCGGCATGCCCTATACGGAAGTGAAACAGCTCCTCGGTGCGCCCGAGCGCTGCAGCGACGTGCTCGGCATGAAAAGTTGCACCTGGGGTGATGAGAAGCGCCATATCACGGTGAATTTCATCGGCGACCAAGTGGTCATCTTCAACGCTGAGAATATTCGTTGAGATTCAAGCGCTGAAAATCTTGCCACAGAGATCACAGAGAAAATCCGGGAGAGATGGCTGCTCTATCGCTGTCTATCTCTGTGGCAAAAACTTGATTTAAACGATTAGTAATAGCCGTTCCGGGATACCGGCTGGCTATTCTGAGCAATCTCCGTATAATTCGCGGCTTCCGTAAGCCCCGCCAATCAGGCGTACCGGTCATTTTCTCATCTGATCATTTCGATCTTTTAATTCGTCTGCCTCGATTGGTGTCGCGCAACGCGCGTGATAGGCCGTCGCAGGAGTAATACATGTCTACTGAAATTCATTTCGCCGACCTCGGTCTGGCGCAACCCCTTTTGCACGCCATTACCGATGCGGGCTATACCGTGCCGACGCCGATCCAGGCGCAGGCCATCCCGCTGGTGCTGGCCGGGGGTGATTTGCTGGCCGCCGCGCAAACCGGCACCGGCAAAACCGCCGGCTTTACGCTGCCGATTTTGCATCGCCTGTCCACGCAGCCGCTGGAGAACATGCGCCCCGGCCGGCCGCGCTGCTTGATCTTGGTGCCGACGCGCGAGCTCGCGGCCCAGGTCGAAGCCTCGGTGCAGAAATATGGCAAGCATGTGGGTCAGACCTCGATGGTCATGTTCGGCGGTGTGAACATCAACCCGCAATACAAAGCGCTCAAAGGCCGCCTGGATATTCTGGTCGCCACTCCCGGCCGCTTGCTCGATCACGTTGGGCAAAAAACCGTCGATTTGTCCGGCGTTGAAATTCTGGTATTGGACGAAGCCGACCGCATGCTGGATATGGGCTTCATTCGCGACATCCGCAAAATTCTTGCGTTGCTGCCCAAGCAGCGGCAAAACCTGTTGTTTTCCGCCACTTTCTCGGACGAGATCAAAACCTTGGCCGACGGCCTGCTACACAATCCGGGCTTAGTGGAAGTGGCGCGGCGCAATGCGGCGTCCGAGCTGGTAGAGCAATCTGTGTATATGGTGGCGCAGGATCACAAGCGCGACTTTTTGGCGCACTTGATCAAACAGGGCGATTGGAAACAAGTACTGGTATTCACCCGCACCAAACACGGCGCCAATCGCCTGGCCGAAAAGCTGGTCAAAGACGGCATCCCCGCTGCCGCAATTCATGGCAACAAGAGCCAAGCGGCGCGCACGCGCGCCCTGGCGCAATTCAAAGACGGCGTGATGCCGGTACTGGTGGCGACTGACATCGCTGCGCGCGGGCTGGATATCGAAGAACTACCCCATGTAGTGAATTTCGAGTTGCCGAATATTTCGGAAGACTACGTGCATCGCATCGGTCGCACCGGCCGCGCCGGCAGCAGCGGCGCAGCGATTTCGCTGGTGGATCGGGAAGAAATCAAATTCCTGAACGCCATCGAACGCCTGCTCAAGCGCGAGATTCCGCGTCTATCGATCGAAGGCTTTGTGCCGCCGGTTCGCACTGAGCAGGAAGAGGCCCGCCCGCCACGGCAGCATCGGTCGCAGCCGCGCCAAGGCGCACCGAAGTCACGCTCGGGTGGATCCCGGTCGGGTTCGCCGCGATCAGATGCACCACGTTCTGGCGCTCCGCGCTCCGGCCCAGCGCGTACTGGCGCACCGAAGAAGCCGCATGCTGATCGGCCGCAGCAACGCCCTAATCGCGCTGCCGAACCTGAGCAATCCACAGAAGGCATGTCTGAAGCGGCGCGTCACCAAATGATGGCGGACAATCAATTGCGCGCCAAAAAATTGGCGGAAGCCAACATCCTTCATCCGAAACCAAAAGCAGCGCTCTTTACACCGAAAACATATAACCGAGGGCGCTAACCATGCGCATCTGGGTCGATGCGGACGCCTGCCCGGTTGTGATTAAAGAAATATTATTTCGCGCAGCCGCACGCACGCGCATCGCGACGACGCTGGTGGCGAATCGTCTACTGCGCGTGCCTGCTTCACCGTATATCCAGGCGCTGCAAGTGCCGCATGGCTTCGATGTGGCGGATAATAAAATCGCCGAGCAAGTGCAAACCGGCGACCTGGTGATCACCGCCGATATCCCGCTGGCGGCACAAGTGATCGAACGCGGCGGGGTGGCGCTCAATCCGCGCGGCGAGTTGTATACCGTAGAGAATATTCGCGAGCGTTTAGGCATGCGTAATTTTATGGAAGAATTACGCGGCAGCGGCGTCGATATATCCGGTCCGGCAACCTTTAGTAAGAGCGATTGCCAAGCCTTCGCCAAGCAGTTGGATCGGTTTTTGGTGGGCAAGCGAGTTTGATCTATGGAAAAAATCCGTCTCTCCAAATTGATGTCCGAACAAGGTCTCTGCTCACGCCGTGAAGCCGATAGCTATATCGCGCGCGGTTGGGTGCTCGTGGATGGTGTGCGCATTACTGAATTGGGCACGCGCATTTTGCCCAGCCAAAAAATCACCCTGGATAAATCCGCCCAAGCCAAGCAAGGCGCGCGGGTAACGATTTTGCTCAACAAGCCCATCGGCTTCGTTTCCAGCCAAGCGGAGAAGGGCTACAAGCCCGCCGTCTCGCTGATCTGCGCCGAGTCGCGTTATCGCGATGACAAATCAAAACACAGTTTCAGCCCCGCGCATCTGATGGGCCTAGCCCCGGCTGGTCGGCTCGACATCGACTCCCTGGGCTTGCTGGTACTGACCCAAGACGGCCGCATCGCCAAGCAGCTCATCGGTGAAGATTCGGAGATCGAAAAAGAATATCTGGTGCGGGTGGAAGGCAAGTTGTCTGCAGAAGGATTGAAGCTGCTGAACCACGGCTTAAGCCTGGATGATGAGGCGCTCAAACCGGCCGTCGTTAGCTGGCAAAACGAAGATCAATTGTGCTTCGTGCTGAAACAAGGCAAAAAACGCCAAATCCGCCGCATGTGCGAGTTGGTGGGCCTGAAAGTGGTGGGCTTGAAGCGCATCCGCATCGGTAGAGTCAAATTGGGTGATTTACCTATCGGCAAATGGCGATATTTGGGCGAGAACGAACGGTTCTAGCGCGGTGAAGCGTTTTTCATCGTTTCGTGCTTAAATTCCCCTATGAAACTCAAATTCTCCAAAATGCATGGCCTCGGCAATGATTTCGTTGTATTCGACGGTATCAGTCAGCAAGTCGCACTCAGCGCCGAGCAGTTGCGCTTTGTCGCCGATCGCCATTTAGGCATCGGCTGCGACCAAATTCTGTTAATCGAAAAGCCGACCCGCAGTGACGCTGACTTCCGCTACCGTATTTTCAACAGCGACGGCGGCGAGGTCGAACAATGCGGAAATGGCGCGCGCTGCTTCGTGCGCTATGTGCACGACCATGGCCTGAGCGATAAAAATGAGCTCCGCGTCGAAACCCAATCCGGCATCATCATGCCGCGCTTGGAGGCGGATGGCGCGGTGACCGTTAACATGGGTGCGCCGCGCTTTGAACCGCAAGACATACCATTTCTGACCGATCGGCGTGCACCGGTTTATCTCTTGTCCTTAGCTGACAAGATCATCGAGATCAGCGCGCTCTCCATGGGCAATCCCCACGCGGTGCAAGTGGTGGACGATGTGGACGCCGCACCTGTCGCCGTCGATGGCCCGCAGATCGAACATCACGCCAGCTTCCCCAAGCGCGTCAATGCCGGTTTCATGCAGGTGCTGGATCGCAGCCATATCAAATTGCGCGTGTATGAACGCGGCGCAGGCGAAACACTGGCGTGTGGCACGGGTGCGTGTGCCGCCGTGGTTGCCGGAATCCAGCGCGGCTTGCTCGACGCCGCAGTGCGCGTCACCACCCATGGCGGCGATCTGCTGATCCGTTGGGCAGGCGAAGGTCAGCCGGTGCTGATGACTGGGCCGGCGGTGGAGGTGTTTGAGGGTGTGGTCGAGTTGTAATGTCATTCCAGCGTTACCTGGGAGTCACTGCTATGAAAAAATTGCTTATTTTGACGTTATTTGCCGTATCCGCTTTGACGCAAGCAGGCACGGTATACAAATCCATCGGCCCCGACGGTAAAACCGTCTATAGCGATCAGCCGCCCGATAGCGGTAAGGTCGAGAAGACGCTTAACTTTGCCAATTTGCCCTCGACACCGCTGCCGGAATCGGTAGCCCGTTATCGGGACGAGCTAGAGAAAAGCATGAAATCAAGATTGTCCGAAGCGCAAAAACCGCGTAACACCAGCCAGCCGGTCCTATTTGTAGCTCAGTGGTGCGGCTATTGCAGGCAAGCCAAGAGCTATCTTAACGAAAAGAAGATCGCTTACACGGAGCACGACATCGACACGGCCGATGGGATGCGTGCAATGGTGGAATCCGGCGGTGGAAAAGGCGTACCGGTTCTGCTTTGGAATGGCCAGAAAATAAGCGGCTTTTCTCCTGCGGCCTATGACGCGGTGTTTCGTCCACCTCGGTAATTCGCGCGCCAGCGCTGGAGGTGTTTGCGGGCGTGATTGAGTTGTAATAAAACAGATTAGAAAATCCCCCTATTTTTTTGTACTTTTACTTAAGTGTCCCCATGAGAACTGTTATCAGAACTTTCTTTAAAACGTTGCGCTTCGTGCTTGGCCCTTTCATCCTGCTTTGGGAAATGGTTACCACCCCCAAGGGCATCGTGCGTCCGGCTGAACAACAGGAGCAAGTCGATCTGCAATGCCAAGGGCTGGCCTTGTATCAATTCAAAACTTGCCCGTTCTGCATCAAGGTCAGACGCGCCATGCGAGCCCTTTCGTTGAATATCGAATTGCGCGATGCTCAACATGATCCGCAGCACCGTGCGGCCTTATTGCAAGGGGGTGGGCAAATCAAGACGCCGTGTCTCAGAATCACGGATGAGCAGGGCAACAGTCAGTGGATGTATGAATCGGATGACATCATCCAGTACCTGCGTCAGCGTTTTGCCTAGAGAATGACCAGCGCTACCGACTATTCCAAAGCCATATCGCTTTGTAATGTGTAATCCCCACCTGATTCCAGTTATACTTTTCGCACAAAAACCTGCGAAGGGAGCAGAATGAAAATCGAAGCGGAAGACGTTGTACGTTACCTCAAAGATCAGCCGGATTTTTTCGAGCAGCACATCAGCGTGTTGCTCGATCTCAAGCTACCCAATCTGCACGACGAAAAAGCCATCTCTCTTTCCGAGTACCAAGTCGCTGCCCTGCGCGAGAAGAACGCGCTGCTCGAATCCAAGCTGCGTGAACTGATCAAATTCGGCGAAGAAAACGACGCTCTGGGCGATCGCGTGCATCGCTTCAGCCTAGCGCTGTTGATGGCGGCCAATCTGGACACGCTGCTACATGCGATTTATTTCAACCTGCGCGAAGATTTTGCGGTGCCGCACATTGGCTTGCGTCTTTGGCGCGGCGAGATGCCGGTATCCGAGCGGCCCGAATTCACTCCGACCAGCAATGAATTGCGCGTGTATGCGGAAGGTTTATCCCATCCTTCCTGCGGCCCGCACGCGCTGTATGAAACTGGCAGTTGGTTTGGCGAGGAGGGGGGGCACCTGAAGTCCTTCGCCATGGTGGCGCTGCGCACCACTCACACCTTTGGCATGCTGGTGCTGGCGAGCGAAGACGCGGGGCGCTTCTATCAAGGCATGGGCACCCTCTATCTCAAGCGCTTGGGCGAACTGGTTAGCGTGGCGCTCGATCGTGCGCTCGCGAATGAATTCGGCAGCGAGTAAGGCCGCTTCCACCCACCCCGACGCTTCACTGCTCGCGGGTTTTATCTCCCATCTTGCGCACGAGCGGCGACTCTCGCCGCTCACCTGCGTCAATTACCAGCGCGACGTCACCACGCTGCTCGAGCTGGCCCAAGCGGTACCCCTCGGCGATTTGCAAATCCACCAAATGCGCCGCTTCGTGGCGCAACTGCACGGGCGCGGCTTAAGCGGCAAGACCCTGGCGCGCATGCTCTCCGCCTGGCGCACGCTTTACCGCTATCTGGCGCGCGATCACGGCTACACCCACAATCCTTGCCTGGGCCTCAAGGCTCCCAAGCACGAAAAGAAATTACCCGATGCGCTGTCGCCCGATGCGGCAACGCGCTTGGTCGGCACCGATGATTCCGGCCCACTCGCCGTGCGCGATGCTGCGATCCTGGAGCTGTTTTATTCCTCTGGTCTGCGTCTGGCGGAATTGACCGGACTCAAGCTGGGCGATGTAGATTTTCAGCAGGCCGAATTGCGCGTCACTGGTAAGGGCGCGAAAACGCGCGTGGTGCCGGTCGGGCAATTTGCTTTGGATGCTTTGCAAAAATGGCTGGCCTTGCGCGCAGAAGTGGCGCAACCGGAAGAGATGCATATTTTTCTCAACCGTACTGGCCGCCCGCTTTCCCCTCGCGCGGTGCAATTACGCGTCGGCTTCTGGGCCAAGAAGCTGGGGCTGGACGTGCATGTGCATCCGCACATGCTGCGCCATTCCTTCGCCTCGCACCTGCTGCAATCCAGCGGCGACTTGCGTGCGGTACAGGAAATGCTCGGCCACGCCAACATCTCCACCACCCAGATGTATACCCACCTCGACTGGCAGCATTTGGCCAAGGTGTACGACGCGGCGCATCCGCGGGCGAAGAAGAAGGCTTGATTTGCCGCATAAGCGGCTGCTAACATGCCCAGCCTCACTATGCTGAAACGCTCCCTCTACAATCTGATCCTTGCCTTCGCCCTGCTGTTCGCGCAGCAAGGCGCGCTGTGGCATGGGGTTTCGCACACCACGTCTCCGACGAATTCGCAACAAGATCAGCAGCTCCCGCATTCGGAGCAATGTGCAAAATGCGTGGCCTTTGCCCATACCGGCGCGGCGGCGCCTGCTACGCCGCTCCACTTCGCTTTGCCGCAACTGTCGAGTGCACTGCTTCATTTCGATGCTCCCGCAGCGCTGCCGGCGCTGCACCAACCCTACCAATCCCGCGCCCCTCCCGTACTCGCTTAAGCCGCTCTTCCGTTTCGTCGCCTGAACCAGGTTGCCGAAGCTTTATCGTCTTTGCTTAAGTGAGGTCTATTATGTTGCGCAAAATTTTAAGCGCGTGCAGTGCATTGCCGCTGCTCTTCCCGCATTTTGCTATGGCCGCGAGTGATGCGGATTTGGCGAAAATCTCCGCCGAAATTCAACAATTGAAACAAAGCTACGAGACCCGCATTCAGGCGCTGGAAACCCGTCTGCAACAAGCGGAGAACACCGCTAAAGCGGCGCAATCCACGGCCGCCAAGGCCGAAGAGAAAGCCAGCCAAGTTGCGGCGGCGCCCCAGCCCGCGGCGTCATCCGGCGTCAACGCGTTCAATCCGGGCATCTCGCTGATTCTCTCCGGTATCTATTCCAATCTTTCTCAGGATCCAGACAAATACCGCATCACCGGCTTTATCCCCGGCGAGGAAATCGGTCCGGGCAAGCGCGGCTTCAGCTTGGCGGAATCGGAGTTGGGCATCTACGCCAACATCGATCCGAATTTTTACGGCGGGCTGAATCTGGCCATGGCATCGGATAACACCGTGTCGGTGGAAGAAGCATTTATCCAAACCATTGGCTTGTCACAAGGCTTCACGCTCAAGGCGGGCCGTTTCTTTTCCGGCATCGGCTACCTCAACGAACAGCACGCGCACATCTGGGATTTTGTCGACAACCCGCTGGCCTACCAAGCCTTTCTCGGCACGCAATTGGGCCAGGATGGCGTGCAGGTGAAATGGCTTGCACCAACTGACACCTTCCTGGAACTGGGCGCGGAAGTGGGGCGCGGGGCGAATTTCCCGGGCACCGATCGCAATAAAAATGGCGCAGGGAGCGGCGCGCTGTTCGCTCATATCGGCGGCGATGTGGGCACCAGCCACAGTTGGCGTGCCGGCCTGTCTTTTCTGCGTACCCGAGCCCAAAGCCGCGAACATGAAGATACCGATTTGGCGGGCGCTACGGTCAAAAATACCTTCAGTGGCAGCAGTAAGCTTTGGATCGGCGATTTCGTGTGGAAATGGGCACCCGAGGGCAACACGGCTAACACTTCCTTCAAGCTGCAAGGCGAATATTTCCGGCGGCAAGAAGATGGCCGCCTGACTTACGATACCGAGTCCACTGCAAGCTTGGATAGCTATTCGTCCAGCCAATCCGGCGGCTATCTGCAAGGGGTGTATCAATTCCGGCCGCGTTGGCGCGTGGGATTGCGTCGCGATCAACTCGATACCGGCAACGTCGATTACGGATTGAACAACGCCAGTTTGGCGCGCCCGGCGTATCGCCCCGCCAAAAACAGCCTGATGTTCGATTACAACCCGAGCGAATTTAGCCGCATCCGCCTGCAAGTGGCGCAAGACAAATCACGGCAGGGCGTGACCGACAATCAACTCTTCCTGCAATACCAGATGAGCCTCGGCGCGCATGGCGCGCATCAATTCTAGGAGCCTGAAATGAACATGCTGATGAAACTACTGATCGCACTAATGCTATTCAGCGCAACGCTATCTGCGCACGCCACCGTGAATGTGCTGGCCTGCGAGCCGGAGTGGGGCGCGCTGGCGCAAGAGTTGGGCGGTGAAAAGGTATCGATTTATACCGCCACCACCGCGCTGCAAGACCCGCATCGCATCCAAGCGCGCCCTAGCCTGATCGCCCGCGCGCGTTCTGCGGATTTGCTGGTCTGCACCGGATCGGAATTGGAGATTGGCTGGTTGCCGATTCTGCTGCGCCAATCCAGCAATGCCAACATCCAGCCCGGCAAGCCGGGATATTTCGAGGCGGCGAATTATGTGCGCAAGCTGGAAATTCCGACGCGCTTGGATCGATCCGAGGGCGATGTGCATCCCGGCGGCAATCCGCACATCCAAACCGACCCGCGCAATTTTCTGCCGGTGGCCGATGCGTTGGCGCAACGCTTAGCGCAACTCGATCCATCGAATGCGGCGTTCTATGCGGCGCGCCACCAAGATTTTGTTGCACGCTGGAAAGCGGCGCTGCAACGCTGGGAAACGCTGGCCGCCCCGCTCAAGGGCGTATCCATTGTGGTGCAGCATAAAGGGTTTCCTTATTTGGAGAATTGGCTGGGCCTGCGCCAAGTCGCCGCGTTGGAGCCGAAACCTGGCGTGGAAGCAAACAGCGGCTACCTGGCGGAAGTGCTCGCGCAATTGCAGCGGCAGCCGGCCAAGATGGTGATTCGCGCTGCGTATAACGATGGCCGCGCTTCGGAGTGGTTGGCCGAGCACGCCAAAATAGCCATCGTGGTGCTGCCGTTTACGGTCGGTGCCGACGCGCAAAGCAAGGACCTGTTCGGCTTGTTCGATACCAGCGTGCAGCGATTGCGGGGGGCCTTGAAATGAATATGAGCGGTTTGGAATTTTCTATCCTGATTCCGGCATTTCTGGCCGGTTTGCTGGTGTTGGCGAGCCATGTGCCGCTGGGCATGCAAGTGCTCGCGCGCGGAATCGTGTTTATCGATCTGGCGATTGCTCAAATCGCGGGCCTGGGCGTGATCGGCGCCGACCTCATGGGCTTTGAGCCGCAAGGTTTCGGCGTGCAGTTGGCTGCGGTGAGTGCGGCCTTGTTGGGCGGCTTGTGGCTGACCTATGCCGAGAAGCGCTGGCCGGAAGTGCAAGAGGCCTTGATCGGCGTCTTGTTCGTGTTGGCGGCAACCGGCAGTATTTTATTGCTCGCGCACAATCCACATGGCGGCGAGCATTTAAAAGATTTATTGGTCGGGCAAATCCTGTGGGTGAGCTATCAGCAACTACCGTTAGCCGCCTTGGTCAGTTTGGGGGTGGTCTTATTGTGGTTCACGATGCGCCAGCACTTTGGCCGCGCGGGGTTTTATATCCTGTTCGCGTTTGCGGTCACCGCATCGGTGCAATTGGTGGGCATCTATTTGGTATTCGCCAGCCTCATCGTGCCGGCGATGGCGACTCGGCTTTATCCCGAGCCGAAACGGTTGGTGGTCGCGTATGCGATGGGCGCGCTTTCTTATGCTGTGGGCCTCATCGGTTCCGCGTGGTGGGATCTGCCTTCGGGCGCGGTGATCGTGTGGGCGATGGCCTTGATCGGGCTCGCGGTGTACGGGTTGGGGCCGCGCAAAATGAAAGAACAGCTAGCGTAAGCGCTGAATGGGGCGCATGAAGGTTCCATCGACGTTTCGGCATTGGGTATGCTTCAAGGAAAGAACATTTTACAAACGGCATCAATGTTCCTAGAATCCAAGGCTATACAAGGGAACTGCATCGAACCGCAATGGACATAAAAATATCCGTACCTGAGTACCAAGCGGTTCCCAGTCTAAGTGTAGAGACCCGGCCCAAGCATGTGAAGGAATGGCTGGATGCGTTGCCGCTGGCGAATAGTCAAGAAGCAGGGCGCAAGCTCGCGGATGCGATTGCCGCGTTAAACAGCATCAAGCTGGCGGAGGATGCGCGGATCAAATTGCTGGATATTTACCGCGCAAGCGCGCAGATGTTGGCCCCCGCGCTACAGCAACTATATGTCAGCAAGCCGCTTCCCTTGCATGAGAAACATAAGCAAGCCGCGAACCTCGCGCGTGAACTTTTAACCGAATTGGCGAATGGCTATAAGCGGGCATTGCTTGATCTGAGCGGGCGGCGTATCAGTTTTGGCGCCAATAAGCTCGCGCCGTTGGCGATTGCGCGTGCGATCGAATCACTGGGCGCGATTCTCGATGTTTACTACGAAACCTATCGTCCGACACCGTCGGGTGTGTGGTTTGAGTTAAATCAGCTCTATTGGTATGCAGCGCGGCAAAATCTGCACGAGCAGGCGATTGCCGAAGACAGCAAAGCTTCAGTCAATCATTTTTTCAAGCAAATTCTGTTGATTGCGTTGGCCGATCCTTATCGCCTGCAGCAAGGGCAGTTGGCGGAAGTAAAGGCTTATCTGGCGCGGTTTGGCTACCACGCCATGTTGCAGCCATTGGGTACAGCGGAAAATATGCACGGCTTGTTTTTGGCGCGCCTCGATGGCGATAAACCGCCCAAGGCGCTGGCGCACCATACCGGCGTCACTGATGCGCGCACCGATATTATTCTCAACACGATTCCGTTAGCGCGCACCTTGCACCAGCATGTGCAGGAATTGGATGGCGGTGTACCGCCGAAAAAACTCGGTCTGCCCGAGGCGGCCAAGCAGCCGAGTTACCGCGAGATGCTTAAACGCTTGATCAAGCAATGGGGTATCGCGCCGAAGCGCGTATTCAATCGCACGTCGGTGCAAGCCGATCTGTATATTTGTAGCGGGATTTCTTCGCTGTACCATGCATTGAGCCAGGATGTGTTGCCGGGCGTGCCAGACGCCGACAGCGACGTGATGATCACCTTGCAAGTGTCTGATCTGATGCAAACGACGGGTAGTTACCAGACCTACAATTGCGCCAACTGGCAGGTATTGAACGAGAGTGCGGGCGGCGTGGCCTTGGCTAAAGATTCTGCCAGTGTGTCGAAAATCAAGGTGGGCGACATCATCGGCTTGGGACCTCAAAGCACGGGTGAATTCGGTGTGGCGATCGTACGCTGGATGCAATCCACCACCGACAACAACTTGGAGCTCGGTGCACAGATGCTCGCGCCGCATGCGACAGCTATTGTGATCAAACCGGTGATATCCGCGCCCGACGCCCTGTTCCAGCCGGCCTTACTGCTGCCCGCAGTGCCGGCGCTGGATCAAATGGCACGTATGGTGGCGGCACGCGGCAGCTTTCAGCCGATGCGTGAATTTGAAGTGCGAAGCCAAGGCGTGACCCGTGCAGTGCGCGCCACGCGCTTGATCGAGCAGACCGATAGCTTGGATTTATTTTTCTTTAGCTAACGGCGCTAGGGCGGGCAGCAAGTCCGCCAGTGTCGGCGTGAGTGTGGCGCGATGTTGCTCCCCAAGCTGGCTGAGCAGGGTTTGATAGGCGTCGCCCGCTGCGCCTTTCGAATCGGCATCGAATACAAACAAGCGGAACACGTCCGCGGTAGAAATATCTTGTGGTGCGCGTGACAGCAGCCAAGCATCCTTATTCACGCGGCGCACGAAATTCGCTTGCACCAGCCGGTCGAGCAATGCTTCCATTTCTTCAAAGCCTAAATCGACATGCTGGCTGAGCCAAGCCAGCTTGACGCTATGACCCGCGCGTTGTGCGCTCGCTAGCGCTTGCAATAGGCGCAGCGCGTCCTCAAACTGCCAGCCCGGCGCACGCGTGAGTTGCCAAGTACCCCCGCGCCAATGCGAGAGTGTGGCGGCGATCACCGCCCCCAGCAGGATCACCAACCAGGAAAAATAAATCCACAATAAAAAAATCGGGAAGGTGGCGAATGCGCCATAGACCAGGGTATAAGTCGGAAAAGAAGTGATATACCAAGCAAACACGCGCTTCATCAATTCGAATGCGATACCGGCAAAAACACCGCCCACGAGCGCATGCTTCCACGGCACATAGCGGTTGGGCACGGCTAAATAGAGCAAGGTGAACGCCAGCGACATGAGCGCGACTGGCAGCAGCTTGAGTGCGGTTTGCCCCAGAAGGGGGGTATGTCTTACATAACCGAGCGAGAAGCTGACCAAGTAATACGTCAACGACAAACTTGCGCCCAGGATAATCGGGCCGATGGTCAGTACCGCCCAATAAGTGAGAAAACGTTGCAACACCGTGCGCGGTTTGTGCACGCGCCAAATGACATTAAAGGCATGGTCGATGGTATAGATGAGCAGCAGTGCAGTAATCGTCAACCCCACGATGCCGAGCATGGTCAGCTTGGCTGCTTGGGTTGAGAATTGCGTCATATACACCGTGATGACCTTGCCTGCGACTTCCGGCACCATATTCATCAGCATGAAGATTTTGATCTGCGTCATCAGGTCGGTGAATACGGGAAAAGCCGCGAACACCATCACCATCACCGTGATCAAGGGAATCAGCGAGAGCAGGGTGGTGAAGGTGAGGCTGGAGGCGATTTGCGCGCAGCGGTCATCCACGAAGCGGAAAGCGACAAAGCGCAGGAAGCCAAGTAGTTTGCGTGAATTCGGTAAGGTGGCGTGCATGGTCGGGCAAGCTAGCACCCGCCTCTTGGCGGTGTCAAGGTACCGCCTGTTATACTTGCCGCATCATTGAAACGAGGTTAATTGCACATCATGCCCGTCGAACTGACTCCCGGCCAAGCAGCCCGCCGCCTACTGCGTCGCCACTATTACGGCGTGCTCTCCACCACGTCGCAAAAATTCCCCGGCTATCCCTATGGTTCATTCGTTGATTATGTGACCGATCACCAAGGGCGGCCGGTGATCTTGATCAGCGCGCTGGCCGAGCACTCACACAATATTTATCAGGCGCCGAAAGTGAGTCTTACGGTGCATGATTCGGGCAGCCAGACGCAAGCTCTGCCGCGTTTGGCGCTGCTGGGCGAGGCGAAGCTGATTGGCCCTGACGATGCGCACCATATCCGCAGCCGATACCTGCGATATTTTCCCGAAGCGGAGCCGTGGCTCGCGCTCGATTTTGCGTTTTACCGTATCGAGCCGCATCACATCCGCTATATTGCCGGCTTCGCCCAAGCGCGTTGGGTCAGCCCAGCGGATTTTCTCGCCCTCGCTAGCCTGTTGACCGATAGCGAAGAATCGATTCTTGCGCACATGAACGAAGATCACGCCGATGCGCTGGCGGTGTACGCGGGCCGCGATCGCGGGATAAATGCCGATGTGATCGCTATGATCGGATTGGATAGCGACGGCTTCGATTTGCGGGTTGGGAAGCGATTGCAACGCGTCGAGTTTGATGGTTTCGTTGACGATGCAAGCGCCGCGCGCGAGCGCTTGATGGCGCTGGCGCGCATCCGTGGTTCCTAATCGAGTTTTTATGCAGCGTTGGCTGCACTACGGCTGCATCGCCAGTCTGATAGCCCTGATTTTCCTCACCCTGGCATGGGAGGCGTGGCTGGCGCCGACTTCACGCGCGATTCTGATTCTAAAGATCGTACCGCTGCTGTTGCCGCTGTTTGGGATTTTGCGCGGCAAGCGCTACACCTATCAGTGGTCGTCGATGTTGATTCTGCTGTATTTCACCGAGGGTGTGGTGCGTGCCTATGCTGAGCGCGGCATGGCCGCGTGGCTGGCGGGTGCGGAAGTATTGTTGGCCGTGGTGTTTTATCTGTGCGCGATTTTCTATGCGCGGAATAGTCGTTCGTAGCGCAAGCAGGATGCCGGCGTTACATGTCCCGCCACAAACGCTGCCACCCGGCATGTCCCAGCCGGCGCAAAGTCTCTATATTCTTCTCATAAATATCGGCGGCGTCGGGGAAAGCAGCGACTGCGCGCGCGATGCTGGATTCGCGCAAGAGATGCAGCGTGGGATAAGGCGAGCGGTTGGTGTAGTTCTCGATATCATCCGGCCCTGCATCGCTGAATTGATATTGCGGGTGGAAGCTCGCGAGTTGAAATTCCGCCGCGTATCCCAGCTTGGAGATGGTCGCTTCAGCGGTGCGCAGAAACAGGCTGTACTCGATAAAATCCGTCAACACATAAGGGTGAATCAACAGCGTGGTCTCGCATTCATTCGGGTCTGCCGCGTGTAAAGCGCGCAGTTCCTTGGAGAGGTCTTCCAGTAGCGCTGCTGTGGATTGCGCCTTGCTCACGCAAAATCGAATCCGATTTTGTACGTGCACGGCCTTGGCAAAAGGACACAAGTTCAGGCCGATGACTGCTCGTTCGAGCCAGGTGCGCGTTGCGGCGACGACTTCATCCGCAGTTGCACCTTTTGCCGTCATTATTTTTTCAGAACAGTAATCAGTGCCTGCACATGTTCGGCCGCCCCCAAGCCCAAGTGGGTCAGATAGCCGCCGTCGGTAAGCGAGATCAAGCCCTTGTCGAACAAGCGTTGCGTGGCAGCGATCACACTCGGCTCCGCCGTTTTGTGCACCTTAATGCCCTCGCCTATGGTGGATAAGTCATAGCGTGCGAGGATTTCCAGCTCTGCTACGAGGTCGGGCGTGAAGATCATGTCTGCTCCTGGAAGGTTGTTTGAATCGGGTGAAACCAATATCGATGGGCCTGTATTTATTTTGGGCTGCTGATTTCAAACATCAGCCCACTTTTGAATATTAACCCGCCCTTCATTTGTTTGCCTGGGAAAAGCGACTGCATCGCAGCCAGATAATTTTGAAGTTGTGCGCGATGCGGCTTCGCGGCTTGTGCGAGCGTCGCTGGGGTCGCGGCTTCCGTGCTCTTGTAATCCAATACCCAAATTTCGGTTTCGAATTCGACCAGGCGGTCGATGCGCAGAAAGTCGCCGTTCGCGGTGAGGAAGGGCAGCTCGTTCCAGGCGCGGTGATAGTGGGCTGGGTCGAAGAAGCGGGCCAGGTGCGCGGTGCTGAGAATGGCTTGCGCCTCGCGCCATAGCGTTTCGAAGCTGTCTTCTGTGATGGCCCATTCGTGGCGCAAGTGCAACTTATGTAACTCGCGTAGCGAGCCTAAGTCCCTCTCTCCCGCTCGCGGGAGAGAGTTAGGAGAGAGGGTTCCACTTGGGGCGAGTTGCTCCAGCAAGCGGTGCAACAGGGTGCCGTGGCGCATGGCGGGGGTTTCGATGGTTTGTGCACGTTGGCCGCAGGCGGGGCCGATTTCCGGCAAGGCTTGTGCCGTGTGGAGGGACTGCGGGGGCGCATGAATGGCGGACGATGGCGCGAGCGGCGCTTGATCCGGCGGCGTGAGGTCGTTGTTGGCCTCCATCACGCTGGCGAGTCGCGCATACCAGCTCGGGCGCTGAGAGTTTTTGGCTTCCGATCCGCTCACGATGAGATATTGCTGTGCGCGAGTCATGGCGACATAGAGCAGATTGAGTTCTTCACGCTGCAATAAATCCGCTTCGCGCGCGAAGTGGGGCGCGCGGGCTTGGCCGCGTTCTTCTTGCGTGCTGGTGAGGGAGAAATGCGCGGGTGCGGACTCTCCCGGTGCCCAATCCACCAGTGCGCTATAGGCGTCCTTGGCGGGAGTGACGCGATGCGCATCGACTAGCCACACGATGGGCCGCTCTAATCCCTTGGCGCCGTGCACGGTGTAGATGTGCACCGCATTTTCCGCATCGGCCACCTGCCCTTCGTCCGGCGCTTCTTCGTCGCGCGCGCGGCGCAGCACAGCCAACTCGTCGATGAATTTAGGCAGGCTCGGATAGCGCCCGCCTTCCAGGGTGAGCGAGAGTTCGAGATAGCTCAGCAAATTGGCTTCGACCGAATCGGCCATGGCAGGCGGAATCGCGCGCCGATACCGAGCCAGCACTTCGCCTTGGTGATAGATGCGGTCGAGCAGATCATGCACCGGCAATTGGTCAGAGGCGTGCCGCCAGTTGTTGAGCAAGGCATGTGCGCGGGTGAGTGATTCAGATGCGCTGCCAGATGCAATCAAGCCATTGAGCCGGCGCCACCACGACCCTTCACCCGCTTGCGCCAGGGCCAGCAGATCATCATCGCTCGCGCTAAACAGTGGCGAACGCAGCACTTGCGCTAGCTTGAGATCGGCATAGGGCAACACCAGGAATTCCAGCAAGGCACTCAGATCACGCGCTTCGAGTGTCTCCAGCAGGCCGCCACGGCGCGAGGTGAGAAAAGGAATGCCGGCGCGCTTCAGGGCATCTTCGTACACGCGCAAATGCGTGCGCATGCGCGTGAGCAGCATGATGTCGCGGTATTCGGCGGCGCGGCGCGTGCCCTTGTCAGTAATCGCCCACTGGCCGACGATGGCTTGGATGCTGCTGGCGATGCGCTCTGCTTCGCGCTGGTGCGCAGATTCCGCAGTCTCTTGCAGCGGGGTAGTGAGCGGGTTGCGCAAGCCGATCTGCGCGGCTTCGGCGGCTTCCGCTTTCGTTTCGAGCGGCAACAACCACACTTGGCCGGGAAGGCTAGATTGATGCGCATGATGCGGCTGGAAAGAGGTGAAGGCCGGCTCCGCTGCAAATAAACGGTTCACCACGTCGAGGATCGGCTGCGCGTTGCGCCACGAGGCATCCTGCGTCAAATGGCGCGCGCCGAAATGTTCGCCCAGTTCCTGTTTGGCCAGATTGAACAGCCGCGCATCCGCACCGCGAAAGCGGTAGATCGATTGCTTCGGATCGCCGACGACAAACACCTGCGGCGTGCGCTCAGCACCCACGGCGGCATCGAACCAACTCTTCAATATTTGCCACTGCAAAGGATTGGTGTCTTGAAATTCGTCGAGCAGGATATGCCGATAGCGCGCATCCAGCTTGTACTGCATATAGGCGGCGTGATCGTCTTCGGTCAGCAAGCTGTGGGTGCGGTATTCGATGTCGGTGAAATCGAGCAAGCCGCGCGCATCTTTCAAGCGCTGATAATGCGCGAGCAGCGCTTCGCCGCAATAGAGGGCATCGCGATTGAAGCACAAGACGCCTTGTTCAATCAGCGTGTTTTTGGCTTGGCCAAGACGAGCGGTGATGCGCTCGTTGAGCTTGACGTATTGGGCTTCGGCTTCTGCTTTCAAACGATCTGCGCGCGCTTTGCTGGTGCCGCGCGCATAGGGTTCGCCATCTTGTTTGAAAAAGGCGCGATAAATTTTCTCGAAGCGCGCGGCCAGATCCGTTTCGGTCAGGCCATCGCGAATCGTTGCGGCATATTTGATGTCGGTGCTCGTACCGTTCTTTTCTAACAGCAAAGCAAACTTTTCCAGCGAGGCGATTAGCAATTCGTCGGCAAACAGCGGTTCCAGAATCGGCTCGTCGAATGTCACGCCTAGTTCTTCTTGCAGTTGATCCAGGGCATAGGCCACCCGCTGGTCTGGTGCTTGTTCGTGCGTATAACGCCACCATTCGGCACGCTTATTAATGAAACGTTGCAATACGTTGCGCGTACTGGTCAGCCCGTAGTCGCGGAATATATTATTCAAGGCATGCGCGATGGGCGAGTCGGGCGCATCGAGCAATTGCTCTGCCAGCGCCTGCCAGGCTTCTTCGATCAAGGGTGAGGTTTGCTCCAGCAGTGCCACATTGCCCGCCGCGCCGGCATTGAGCGGTGCGCGCTGCAATAAATCGAGGAACCAGCCGTGAAAGGTGTTGATGGTGAGCGCAGGCCGGCTGGTTAGCGCTAATTCAAACAAGCCGCGCACGCGCGGCAGGGCGAGGGTGATTTCCGCATCGCTCAGCGCGCGCTGGCGCAGAAACGCACGCACCTTTTCTTCGGGTTCTATGGCCAGCTCGCGCAGCCAATCGTTAAGCCGTGCTTGCATCTCCTGCGCGGCTTTGCGCGTGTAGGTGATGGCAAGAATTTCTGACGGGGCCGCGCCATCAATCAATAGCCGGATGATGCGCGACACCAAGAGCCAGGTCTTGCCGCTGCCAGCACAGGCTTCCACCACCACGCTTTGCGTGGGGTCGAGTGCGTCACGCACCAAGGGGGCAATAGGTGTGTTATTCATTTGTTCCAATGACTCCGGCGGCACAGGCCTTCCACGTCGCACAGCGCGCAGGCATCCTCAGCACCCTGTGCGGGCAGGCCTGCTCCGGCGTGCAAGGATTCGAATATAGCCTGCAAGCGAAGTGCAACCTCCGCCGCCAGCGCCTGAATATCGCCTGCCGGTTGCACGGCTTCCACCGCATCCTGATGGAAGCTCAGGTAGCTAGCTTGCGTGGCGCGCTCGCCCGCCAACAGCGCATACACGGGCAGTTGCACATCTTCGCCGGGCAGCTTTAACTGTTTGCTTAGCTTCTCCTTGGCTTTCATTTTGTAATCGATTACGGCGCGGCCGGCGCCGCCTTCATCCAGACGGTCGAGCTTGCCTTTGAGGGTCAGGGGCGCACCGTTGGCCAGCGTCATGAGTAAGCGCTCTGACGCTTCGCCGCTGTGCCATTGCCAGCCCTCCGCTTCGTGTGCGCGCTGCCAGGCCAGATAGGCGGGAATCAGTTTTTCCCATGCAGTCAGCCAAGCACGGCTCAGGTAATTGATGCGCAACATGGGGGCGAAGACGTGCTGGGCAATGTCGCGCAACACGGCTGCCCAGTGCACGTCGGTTTCATCACCGAGCGAGGGATAGCGGTGATGAAATTGTTTCAAAATTAAATGCACGATGGTGCCGAAATCGCGCTTCTCCATGGTGAGTTGTACTTCGTCCAACTCATTCAGTTTCAGCACATGGCGCGCGAAATATTGGTAGGGGCAGTTCATCAGGCTGCCATAGGCGCTGGCGGAAATTTCCTGGGGAATTCTCGCCATATCGAGTTGAGGTGCGGGTTGTGTTTGTGCTAAATCGAACATGAGATTTGGGGGTGGCTCCAACAAAGAGCGGAGCTGGTTATCGCGCAGGTTCACGCTGTAGGCTTGTGTGTGGCAGGTGTCGAGCAACTCGAACCAGGGGCTTAACAAATTCGGCTCGCTTTGTTGGTACGCCTGCCAAGTCGCCAACACCGCGCCTGAACGCGCGAGCAGCCCCGCCACATCGCTTTGCTCGACCAGCCACGCATCGCGCCAGGTGGGCAACTGCAAACTAGCGCGTACTGATTGATTAAAAAACACCGTCGCCGCAGGCGGCGAGGGCAAGTGGCGCGCATCGCAGCCCAAGAGCAGCGTGGCGTCGAAGGCGCGCAAGCGTGTTGCGGGCAGATGGGTGAAGACGATAGTGCTATCGATACCCGTATCGAGAAAGGTGGCGCGCTCGAAGCATTGATTCAACCAGTGCCGCCATTCAGCAAAGCGGAAGGTTTCCGACGCCGTTTCCAATTCGCGCTCCGCGCGCGCGAGCATGTCCAGCATTTGCCCGCCGGCAAGATCGCGCGCCAGCGGCTCCAGCATGCCAAGCTGCGACAGGGTGCTGGTCAGCAGTTTGAGCCAATCGCGCAGCGGCTGGGCCCGCCGCGTGTGCCAGCCGGTGCGCGCCGCATGCAGTGCTTCGAGTAAGGGCATACACGCCAAACAATCGTTGCTGCGCGCCAGGTCGAGATAGTGCGCCAAGCGCGACACGACATTGTGTTCGCGGATCAGCAGCTCTAAGGCGGATACCGCTTCGCGCCGTTCTTCGCGTGGCATCTGGCTCAACACCAGCGGCGATTTGAGAAAATCCAGCAGATCCTGGTAATAAAAATCATCCGCCACCAGATCCAGCCAGCGCATGATCAGCGCGCTGGCGGCAGTGGTGGAAAACGTCCAGCCGGTTTCATCCTTGACGTAAATCGCGTGGCGTTCCAAGAGCGCGCGTAACCGCCGCGCCGCGAGTCGGTCCTGCGCGACGATGGCGATGTCACGCTTGCCCTCAGCCAGCCACAGCCGTACTTGAGTCGTGGCGGCGAGCGCCTCTTCTTCCAAGGATTGCGCGCCGAATAGCTTGAGTTTGTCGGCGATGGGACTCGCGGGAATCGCTGCGCGCAGGGCTGCCGCGCGTTCAAACAGCGGTGTTGGGTTTTCTAGTCCTTGCCCCCCCCAGGCGGCGCGCAGCAATGCACCGTTGACCGAGGCGTCCTCCGCGAGGGTGTCGGCTGCGAATAGGGTGACTGGTGCCTGCTCGGCGTAAGCGCTCAGGAAATCGCGCTCGATCGGTGCGAGATCGACAAGGCCCAAACCATATAAGGGCGCGTTCGCTGTTTGTGCACGTTGGCCGAGCTGTAAGGCATAGGTGCTGGCCGCATCCAGGCGCGCGCCTAAGTCATGGCGCAATGCGTGCCAGAGC